>NZ_JAAGPL010000168.1:0-19329 GCF_017104785.1 Burkholderia sp. Ac-20353
CGAGCGCGACCAGATCGCGAGCCGGCTCGGCCCGACCGTGTCCGCGGGCGGCACCGCAAACGCGCTGCGCTCGTCGCGCGCGCTCGACTGGCCGCCGGGCATCGGCCAGTCGCGCACGTACCGGCTCGGCTTCGACGCGTCGTGGGAACTCGATATCTTCGGCGGCACGCGGCGTGCGATCGAATCCGCCGACGCGCAGCTCGACGCGATCGACGACGATCGCCGCGCGGTGCTGGTGAGCCTGCTCGCCGAGCTCGCGTCGGATTACGCGGAACTGCGCGCGACCCAGGCGCGGCTGCAGCTCGCGACCGACAACGTCGCGAGCCTCGACGCGACGCGCCGGCTGACCGAACGCTCGGAGCGGCACGGTCTCGGCACGTCGTTCGAGGTCTCGCAGGCGCGCGCCGAGCTCGAGCTTGCGCAGGCCGCGCTGCCGCCGCTGCAGGCGAACGTCGCGCGGCTCACGCACGCGATCGGCTTGCTGACCGGCGGCTTTCCGGGCGACCTGCGCGACGCGCTGAATGCGCCCGGCGCGACGCTGCCTGTCGCGCCGCAGCTGCCCGTCACGCTGCCGGCGGACGTGATCCGCGAGCGACCGGACCTCCGTGCCGCCGAGCGGCGTTTCGCGGCCGCGAACGCGCAGATCGGCGTCGCGCGCGCCGCGCAGTTCCCGCAGTTCGCGATCCCGCTCAGCGTCGGCACGACCGCGAGCCTCGTGCAGGACCTGTTCACGAGCGCGAGCGTCGCGTGGTCGGTTGCGCTCGAAGGCACGCAGATGCTGTATGACGGCGGCCGCGCGAAGGCCGGCGTCAGCGCCGCACGCGCCGCTGCCGAAGCGGCGAGGCTCGCGTACGAGCAGCGCATCCGCATCGCGTTCCGCGAAGTGGAGGACGCGCTCGCCGAGATCCATGCGGAGCGCGACCGGCAGGCGTCGCTCGTCGCGGCAGTCGGCAGCAGCCAGGATGCGCAGTCGCGCGCGACGCGGCTCTATCGCAACGGGTTGAGCGAATACCTGTCGGTGCTCACCGCGCAGCGCGCGACCTACCGCGCCCGCGATGCGCTCGCGCTCAGCAAGCTCGCGCAGGTGCAGGGCGTGATCGCGCTGTACAAGGCGCTCGGCGCCGGCTGGCGCAACGATGCGCCGGTCTCGCCGGTCGCGCCGGTCTCGCCGGTCGCGCAGGCCGCGCCGGTCTCGACAGTTGCGCAGGCCACGCCGGTCGTGCAGGCCGACGGCCTGCAGACGGGCTCCACACGCTGACGCCCGGCAGGCCCGCGTTTTTATCGTTAGTCATGCTTCACCGGGAAATCACCATGAATCTCGATCCGCAAGAATTCGTCGTGCACGACATCAGCCGGTTTCCGTTCTGCGTGTTCCGCGCGCAGGCCGCGACGCCGGGCTACGCATCGCAATGGGAAAAGGAGATCGATGCGCTGATGCGCGAGGGTGCGGCGTTCGTCGTCGTATATGTGTCGCTCGACGCCGATGAAACACACGAGGACCGCAGGCATCGCGCGGTCTGGCTCAAGCAGAACAAGGCGGCGCTCGGCGCGGTGTGCAAGGCGCTGATCAGCGTCGAGCCCGATCCGGAGCGGCGCGCAGCAGTGGCCGCGCACGGCGAGACGGCCGTGAAGGCGTTCGGGATTCCGCACGAAGCGGTGGCGTCGCTCGACGACGCTGCGGCGCTCGCCGCGCGGCTGACGGCCTCGGACGGCACGACGGCGCGACATCCACGTTTCGGATCGCTGTGAAACGTCACCGGGCATCGCGTCGATACATTGGCTTTTTATTCATCCCTCCGCGGGGATCCGATGAAAGCCAACCTGCCTACCGACGCCCGCCACCGGATTCTCGTGGCGACCAGCGTCAGCTACACGCTCGTCCTGCTCGACGCATCGATCGTCAACGTCGCGCTGCGAGAAATCGCGCGGACGCTCGACAGCCACGTCGCCGGTCTGCAATGGATCGTGAACGCGTACACGCTGACGTTCGCGAGCCTGCTGCTGACGGGCGGCACCCTGTGCGACCGGCTCGGCGCGCGCAACGTCTACATTGCGGGGCTCGCGGTGTTCGTTGCCGCATCGGTGCTCTGCGGCTTCGCGCCGAACCTGACGGCCCTTGCGCTGGCGCGCGTGCTGCAAGGCGTCGGCAGCGCGATGCTGGTGCCGTGCTCGCTCGCGCTGATCAACCGCGCGTATCCCGATCCGGGCGAGCGCGCGGCGGCGGTCAGTGTCTGGATGGGATGCGGCGGCGTCGCGATGGCCGCGGGCCCGCTGATCGGCGGGCTGCTGATCCAGCTGTTCGGCTGGCGCAGCATCTTCTTCGTGAACCTGCCGATCGGGCTGGCCGGCGTGTGGCTCGCGCGCTCGGCTGCGCGCATGGATGCCGAGCGGACCCGACACTTCGACTGGATGGGGCAGGCAGCGGCAATCGTCGCGCTCGGCACGCTGATCGGCGTGCTGATCGAGGGGCCGTCGCTCGGCTGGCGAGCAACGCCGATCGTCGCCGGCATCGCCGTGTGCTGCGTCGCATGGATCGCGTTGATCGCGATCGAGGCGCGGGTGCGCAATCCGATGCTGCCGCTGGCCTTCTTTCGCAGCGCGCTCTTCGCCGGATCGACCTTCGTGTCGATGGCGTCCGCGTTCGTGTTCTACGGGCTGATGTTCACGTTCAGCCTGTTCTTCCAGCAGGTTCGCGGCGAGTCGCCGCTCGCCGCCGGGCTCGCGTTCCTGCCGATGACGGCGATGGTCGCGGCCGGCGGCCTGCTGTCGAGCCGGCTCGTCAGACGCTTCGGCGGACGCTGGCCGATGTGCGCCGCGTTCGGCCTGTATGCGGCAGGCGCGCTCGGCATGATGCTGTCGACCGCGACGTCGCCGTACTGGTTCGCAGTAACACCGATGCTGGTGATCGGGTTCGCGTCGGGCTTCATCTCGCCGGCCGCGACCTCGCCCGCACTCGGCGCCGTCGCGAAAGGCCGCGCGGGCATCGCAGCCGCCGTGCTGAACACCGCGCGACAGAGCGGCTCCGCCCTCGGCGTCGCGATCTTCGGCGCGTTCATTGCGACGCTGCAGCCATTCCGGTTTGCGATGCACGTGGCGCTCGCTGTCGCGATCGGGCTATCCGTGCTCGCCGCCGCGGTCTGGTGGGCGACGTCCCGCACAGCGGCGAACGGGCATCCCGGCGGCCGTCAGCCCGCGTTGTCTGCAGGCGGTTCCCACTCGGCCACTAGCTTCAGCAGGCCGGGAAATCGCAAATCGAGATCTTCCGTGCGCACGCGGCTGCGCCGCTCGAGTCCGTATTGACGCTGGCGCAGCACGCCTGCGTCGCGCAGCGCCTTGAAATGATGGGTCAGCGACGATTTCGGGCGATCGAAGCCGAACCAGCCGCAAGGATGATCGTAAGCCTCGGATTCCAGCATCAGCTTCTTCACGATCGTCAGCCGCAACGGATCGGCCAGCGCGCCGAGTATGGTTTCGAGGCGAAGCTCGGCGACGCCCGGCTCCGGCAGCGGGTCGGGCAAATCCGCAGGCGCCGGCATGATGCCGGCCGCACGTTCATCGTGGACTCGTTTCATGCCCGCAAGCATATCACCCTGTACGAGTTTTTTCGAACTAAGCTATAGTTCGAAAAAACTCGTACAAGGAGTGCGTTCATGTCCGACACCGCCGTTCCCCAATCCCGACACGCAGCCACGCGTCCCGTGCCCCGCATGGTGCACGCCGCGTGGATGGTCACCGCCGTGTTCATGCTGTCCAACTCGCCGACGCCGCTGTACGTGTCCTGGCAGCGCGCACTCGGTTTCTCGTCCGGCACGCTGACCGTCATCTTCGCGCTCTATATCGCCGGCCTGCTGGGCACGCTGCTCGTCGCCGGCCAGCTTTCGGACCGTTACGGGCGCAAGCCGGTTTTGCTGCCCGGCCTCGTCGTGGCGCTGATCGCATGCGCGTTGTTCGCGACCGCGTCGTCCGTCGCGATGCTCGCGGTTGCCCGATTGCTGACGGGTATCGCGGTCGGCGTGATCGTGTCGGCGGGCATGGCGTCGGTGATCGATCTCGCCGGTGCCGAGCGGCGCAAGGCGGCGCTGCTCGCGTCGGTGGCCATGGTGTTCGGGGCGGGACTCGGGCCGTTGCTCGCCGGAGTCGCCGCGCAAACCGCCGCGCATCCGGCCGCGATCGTCTTCGGCGGCGAGTTCGTGATCCTGCTGAGCGCGTTGGCGGTCGCCCTGTGGCTACCGCGCAATCGGCCCGCGCACGTGCGAAGCGATGCACCGGTGCTGCATCTGCCGTCGATCCCTGCGCACAACCGGCGCCACGTCGCCAGCGGCATCGCCGTGTTCGGGCCGGGCATCACCGCGACCTCCTTCGTGCTTGCGTTGGGCCCGTCGTTGCTCGCGCGCCTGCTACATGTCCGCAGCCCGCTGCTCGCGGGCGGGATGGCCTGCGCGATGTTCCTGGCCGCCACCGGCGTCCAGTTCGTCGCGCGGCGCGGCTCGATCCGGTCGACGTTCGTGGCCGGCACCGTCGCCACCCTGCTGTCGATGGTGATGCTGTGCATCGCCGTGCATGCGTCGTCGGCCGCCGTCTTCGTCCTTGTCGCGGCGGCGCTCTTCGCAGGCGCGGGGCAAGGCCTCGGACAGCTCGGCGGCCTGACGCTGATCGGCCTGCACGTACCGGACGCACGGCGTGCCGAGGCGAACGCCGTCATGAACATTGGCGGCTACCTCCCGGCGGGCCTGATGCCCGTGATGACCGGGTACGCGATCGATCGTGTCGGCTTCACGGCCGGCGCGACCGGCTTTGCAGTCGCGTTGGCCACGATCGCGCTCGCCGCGGGTGCGGCGGCTGTTCTTGCGCTGCGTCACGACAGCGACTGACGGTCGCGACGACGGACCGTGGTCACGCGCGAGCGCATGATGCATGGTGCATGCGTTGCGCAAGCGCGCCGGTTTGCCGTCGACATGCAAAAAGGCGTCATGGCCCGCAAGCCATGACGCCTTTCTGTTTTGTTCGTGCCGCGTCACCTACTCAACAGCACTTGCCCGCCCCTGACCCATACCGCGCGTTCTGACGTTCGCGGAAGAATTCCTCGTACGTCATCGGCTCGCGGTCGGGGTGCGTTTCGCGCATGTGCGCGACGTAGGTGTCGTAGTCGGGCAGGCCGACCATCAGCCGCAACGCCTGGCCCAGGTAGCGGCCCGCGCTGCGCAGATCACCGCCGAGATCAGAAAACATCGCGGCCTCCCCTTAGCGTCCGCTGCCGAGCGCCTGCGCGGCCGGCATCGACTCGTACGGCGTCTCGCGCACGGTCGGCTTCGCTTCGCGGCGCGCGCGCAGGATCGCGAGCACGCCGTACACCGCGATGCTCACCACGACGAGAATGAACAGCCCGGCCAGCGCGGCGTCGATGTAGTCGTTGAAGATGATCCGCTGCATCTGCGCGATCGACTTCGCCGGCGCGAGCACCTTGCCCTCGTCGACCGCCGCCTGCAGCTTCGCGGCATGCGCGAGGAAGCTCACCTTCGGGTTCGAGTCGAACACCTTCTGCCAGCCGGCCGTCAGCGTACAGATCAGCAGCCACACGGTCGGCACGAGCGTGACCCACGCGTAGCGCTCGCGCTTCATTTTGAACAGCACGACGGTGCCGAGCACCAGCGCGATCGCCGCGAGCATCTGGTTCGAGATGCCGAACAGCGGCCACAGCGTGTTGATGCCGCCGAGCGGGTCGACGACGCCCTGATACAGGAAGTAACCCCAGGCCGCGACGCACAGCCCGGTCGCGACCAGGTTCGCCGGCAGCGACTCGGTGCGCTTGAGCGCCGGATGGAACGTGCCGAGCAGGTCCTGCAGCATGAAGCGGCCCGCGCGTGTGCCCGCATCGACGGCCGTCAGAATGAACAGCGCCTCGAACAGGATCGCGAAGTGATACCAGAACGCCATCATCGCTTCGCCGCCGATCACCTGGTGCAGGATCTGCGCCATGCCGACCGCCAGCGTCGGCGCGCCGCCCGCGCGCGCGATGATCGTCGTCTCGCCGACGGCCTTCGCGGTTTGCGTGAGCATGTCCGGCGTCAGCATGAAGCCCCATTGCGTGACGGTGTTCGCGACCGCTTCCGGCGTCGAGCCGAGCACCGCGGCCGGCGCATTCATCGCGAAGTAGACGCCCGGCTCGATCACGCATGCGGCAACCAGCGCCATGATCGCGACGAACGATTCCATCAGCATCGCGCCGTAGCCGATGAAGCGTGCGTTGGTTTCATTGTCGAGCAGCTTCGGCGTCGTGCCCGACGAGATCAGCGCGTGAAAGCCCGACACCGCGCCGCACGCGATCGTGATGAACAGGAACGGGAACAGGTTGCCCGACCACACGGGGCCCGTGCCGTCGACGAACTTCGTCAGCGCGGGCATCTTCAGCTCCGGCGCGACGATCAGGATGCCGATCGCGAGACCGACGATCGTGCCGATCTTCAGGAACGTCGACAGGTAGTCGCGCGGCGCGAGCAGCAGCCACACCGGCAGCACCGACGCGACGAAGCCGTAGCCGATCAGGATCCACGTGAGCTGCGTGCCGTTGAACGTGAACCACGCGGCGAGCGTCGGCGAGTCGTGCACGGTCTGGCCGAACGCGATCGATGCCATCAGGCCCACGAAGCCGATGATCGACACTTCGCCGATGCGGCCCGGACGGATGTAGCGCGTATAGACGCCCATGAACAGCGCGATCGGAATCGTCGCGGCGACGGTGAACGTGCCCCACGGCGAGTTGGTCAGCGCCTTCACGACGATCAGCGCGAGCACCGCGAGGATGATCACCATGATCAGGAACGCGCCGAACAGCGCGATCACGCCGGGCACGGTGCCGAGTTCCATCTTGACGAGATCGCCGAGCGAGCGGCCGTCGCGGCGCGTCGAGATGAACAGCACGATGAAGTCCTGCACCGCGCCCGCGAACACGACGCCTGCGAGAATCCACAGCATGCCGGGCGTGTAGCCCATCTGCGCGGCGAGCACCGGGCCGACGAGCGGCCCTGCGCCGGCGATCGCGGCGAAGTGATGGCCGAACAGCACGTACTTGTTGGTCGGCACGTAGTCGAGGCCGTCGTTGTGCCGGACGGCCGGCGTCATCCGCAGCCCGTCGAGCTGCACGACCTTGCTGGCGATGAAGCGGCTGTAGAAGCGATACGCGATCAGATACACGCAGACTGCGGCGATCACGATCCAGAGGGCACTGACCCGCTCGCCGTGCGCGAGCGCGATGGTGCCGAACGCGAACGCGCCCAATAGCGCGACCGCAATCCAGATCAGGGTGCTGGAAGCCCGATTCATGGTGTCTCCTGTGGTTATGGATATCGCGCGGCCGGGTTGCCGCGCGTTCGTTTGTCGGTATTGCACGTCGTGCCGGCCTCGCAAAGGCCGGCATGATGGGCTCGTAGTATTCGCGTTCGGCGGACGGCTTACAAGCGGATAACTACGTATGCGAGGCTACGTAGAATTACGTAGGCTGAATGCGAGCCGTGAATTCATTTCGAACGCAACCGGTCGCAGCGCAAAGCAGTGCCGCGGAATAAAACCTAGAATGGAACGAAGCGCCGGCCGTCTTGTGCAACCGGCCGGCGCGTCCTCTTCCCGTTGGAAGCAGCCGCCATGAACCTTCACGATGCGCGCTTCATCCGCCCCGCGCTGGGCGCCCTTTGCGTGGCTTCGCTGGCTGCGCTGTCCTCGTGCGGCGGCGACGCGTGCTTCGGTTTCAACGACGGATGCTTCAACGGAAACGGCAACGGCACGCAGACCGTCACCGTCTCCGGCACGGCCGCCACCGGCCCGGCGCTGGCCAGTGCGACGGTCACCGCCCTCTGCGCGCAGGGTTCGGGCTCCGCGCTGTCGGACGGTGGCGGGAACTACAGCCTGACGTTCAATGCGACGCTCCCGTGCGTGCTCACCGTGACGTCCGGCGGCACGACGCTGCATTCGCTCGCGTTCGCCGGCGGCACCTTCAATACGACGCCCGAAACCGAGCTGATGGTCGTCTATCTCGCGTCGCAGCTCGGCACGACCACCGGCGGCCTGATCGCCAACCTGCCGAACAGCACGCATGTGCAGCAGGTGCTGGAAAACCAGTCCGACGTGCAGGCCGCGCAGGCGGCGGTCATCGCGAATCTCCAGCAGCACTATGCGCTCACGCTGACGACGCAAGCATTCCTGACGACACCGTTCGTGGTCGGCCAGCCCGGCGTCGACAGCGATCTCGTCGCGCTGGCGAAGGCAGGGGCGATCGACGCCAACGGCATGCCCGACCCGGCCGCCGTATCGCTGTTGTCGCAGGCAGGCGCCGCTCATCCGCTTTGAGCGGGATGTTCCGGACAGCCGCAGCACGGGATTCGTCACATGAAACCTGACGGAAGCGGCGCGCCGCAAGGTGAGCTGATTCGGGATCCACCCTTTACAACCTTTTTACTTGCCACCGGATGGCGACTCACTAAAATCCTTCCGTAATCCCATCGAGAGTTGGTGACATGACCATTCGAAGTTCTCGCCCCCCAAGTCGTTTCCCCACCTGACAGGCAGGACGCCTGCTCTTTCCCGAGCCATCGTCTTGCCGAAAGGCGAGCGGTGCGCACCCGTCGTTACTCTCCCGAGCGTACTTCCGCGTGCACGGATAACTGAACCGCAGCGATTCAGCCGGCCTGTGCCTGGCGCTTCATGCGCGCATGGCAACCGCGAACGCAGCGCCAGCATCGCGACGCAGCCCCTTGCCTTTCGTCCGTCCACCGAGGCTTCGCTTCGTTCGCGCATCGCGAACGACATGATCCGCGCGCTGGTCGCGCGCGATTAAAGAAAGGATTACTGATGAACGAGCTACACATGAATTCGGCGCCGGCCGGCATGCCGCGGCTGAGCGCGCACGAAATGGCGGCATTGATGCTGCTTGAACAGGCACCGGTCGAAGTCGAGCGGGGAACGCTCGACATGACCATGCTCCGCGATGCCGGACTTGCGGAACTCATCGATCGCGACAACGGCGATCCCAAGTTCTCCATCACGCGTAAGGGCAAGGTGATGCTGCGGATGCTGAGCGAATGGATCACGCACGAGCGTGCGATTTCGCCTGCCAACCCGGCCTGACTTCAAGCGCGCTCAGACCATTACGCCGACGATTCGATCCGCGGGCACGCCTGTGTGCGCGCCTCGCATTTGACGACCCTGGAGTATCGACATGTTTGAACTCAACAAGAATTACACCCGCGAATCCATCCACACGACCTGTGGCGGCAGCAAGCAAGCCTTTCTGCCCACGAAGAACGGCAAGGTCGTAGCCGCCTGCCTGCGCACGGACCTCAATCCGCACGCGCCGGACGTCATCATCTGCGACGGCAGCGCGTCCGCGCGTGCCGCCGGCAGGACGCTCGCCAACCAGGGCGGCGCGATTCCGGTGTTCCTCAAGATGGAAACCGACGCGTTTCGTTTCGTCGGGATGTTCGTCGTCAGCGAATCGTTGACCGTACCGCTCGATTACGAGCACCACGTGCGCAACAGCGGGTTCACGACCGGTCAGGTTTCGCGCGTGCTGAAGATGAAACGTCACGGCCACGCATGAACGAAAGCGGCCCGATGCATTGCGCACCGGGCCGTCCGCATCATCCGCGTCATCCGAGTCACTCGCGGATAAGGTTCAATGCTTGTCGTCGAGCTGCTTCGGCTTCGGCGGCGACGGCACCTTCGCGTACTGGAACGCCGGCGTCGCCTTCAGCGCTTCCTTCGTCGCGCCCGGCAGGTAGATGTTGCCGTTGCGCACGTCGAGCGACGCGATCGGCACCGCGACGTCGTGCGCGGCGACCCCGAGGAAGCCGCCGGCCGACACGATTGCCGCCGAGATCGAGCCGTCCGGCGCGACGATCAGGTCGCGGATCGTGCCGACCTTCTGGTTGTCGTCGTTATACACGCGCTTGCCGAGCACGCTTTTCTTCACGCTCCAGCCTTCGAGCAACACTTCCGATTGCTGGACGGTGACGCTGAGCTGCTGGGCGCCCGCGACCTGCGCATGCGCGCTGACGCTCGACGCGAGCACGGCGGCGGCGACGACGGTCTTGTAGAAAGCCATGGTAATTACACTCCGGTTTGGTTGTCGTTGGTTCCGGGAGCGAAGCGGCGCAGGCGCCGTGGCGGATCGGTGAGCGCCGCGCACTTCGTCGATGGCGCGGCGGCCGGCACACACCGCCGCTGCGTGTGCGCCCGGCCGGCTCGCATGGCCGCATCGCGTGACGCAACACTATTGTCATCTTAGCGTCATTTTTCGCGTGCCGCCGTCAAATCCGCTGCCGCTGCGGTTTGTCGGGCCTGATCAAGATCAACATCGGTATCGACAGGCCGCAACGGCACCGCGCGGGTTGCGCGGGTTACATCAAGCGTTACGCGAATACACGCGCCGATGCCGCACCGCCTCGGCGAGCACGTCGAGCACGGGTTCGGTCTGCGTCCAGCTCAGGCACGCGTCGGTGATCGACACGCCGTACTTCAGCGGCACGCCCGGCTTCAGGTCCTGGCGCCCGGCCTCGAGATGGCTCTCGACCATCACGCCGACGATCCGGTGCTCGCCCTGCGACAGTTGCCGCGCGAGATCCTGCGCGACGTCGATCTGGCGCTCGTGCGACTTGTTCGAGTTCGCGTGCGAGCAGTCGACCATCACCTGCTCGCGCAGGCCCGCCGCGCGCAGCACCGCGCAGCTCGCCTCGACGTGCGCGCCATCGTAGTTCGGGCCGTTCTTGCCGCCGCGCAGGATCACGTGCGCGTCGTCGTTGCCGCGCGTCTCGAAGATCGCGGCCATGCCCATCTTCGTCATTCCCATGAACGCATGGCTCGCGCGCGCGGCGACGATCGCGTCCGACGCGACCTGCACGCCGCCGTCGGTGCCGTTCTTGAAGCCGATCGGGCAGCTCAGCCCCGACGCGAGCTGCCGGTGGCTCTGGCTTTCGGTCGTGCGCGCGCCGATCGCCCCCCACGCGATCAGGTCCGCGATGTACTGCGGGCTCAGCAGGTCGAGGAACTCGGTCGCGGCCGGCAAGCCGAGCGCGTTGATGTCGAGCAGCAACTGGCGCGCGGCGCGCAGCCCTTCGTTGATGCGGAAGCTGCCGTCGAGCCGCGGATCGTTGATATAGCCCTTCCAGCCGACCGTCGTGCGCGGCTTCTCGAAGTACACGCGCATCGTGATCAGCAGATCGTCCTTCAGCGCATCGGCGACGACTTTCAGGCGGCGCGCGTAGTCGAGCGCCTGGTCGTGGTCATGGATCGAGCACGGGCCGACGACGAGCAGCAGCCGGTCGTCGCGGCCATGCAGGATGTCGCCGATCGCCTTGCGGGTGTCCTCGACGAGCGTCTGCGTGGCGGCCGGCACCGGCAGTTCGTCCTGCAGCAGCGCCGGCGAAATCAGCGGACGGACGGCGCCGATACGGACGTCGTCGATGCGCGTGGTGTCCTGCGTCGCGTCGGCTACGCCTACCTCGCGATCGTGCGAAGGATTGTCGAGGTTTTTCATGGTGATCTCCGGGGTCGTCTGGAATGACTGGCGTGACTGGCAGGCTCGATTATGGCACTCGCCCCACCCGCGGCCCAGCGGACGCATCGGCGGGGCAGCCCGTTCCGCTCAGGACGACTCGCCCGACGCTTCGACGTCGATCCCGAGTTCGGTCGCCATCCGCTGAACGAGCGCGTTGAGGCGGGCGACTTCGTCCGCGAGGCGCTTCTGTTCGGCCTTCAGCGCCTCGAATTCCGACGGCGGCACGGAATCCGCGCCGCCCGCGTCCGGCCCCGCGATGTCGCTTGCACTCACTTCGCCGCACATCAGGTGCATCCAGCGGTTCTCGCGCGCGCCGGGCGCACGCACGAGCCGGACGACGAGCGGCGGCTGGCGCGTCGCCAGCTCGTCCAGGAACGCCTCGACCGACGAGATGTCGGCGAAGCCGTGCAGGCGCGCGGTGTTCAGGCGCAGCTCGGCGGCCGTTTGCGGGCCGCGCAGCAGCAGGATCGTCAGCAGCGCGATCGCCTGGCTCGGGATGCCGAGCACCCGGTTCACGTTGTGCTCGAAGCGCGGCACGCGGCTGCTGCTGCCTTCCATCACGATGCTCAGGTGCTTCAGCGCGTCGATTGCCGTCGTCACCTCGGCCTCGGTGACGTTCATCACCGGCAAGCGCGCGGTTTTCTGGTTGCAGCCTGCGGTCAGCGCATTGAGCGACAGCGGGTACGTATCGGGCACCGTGTGCTGTTTCTCGACCAGCACACCGAGGATGCGCGCCTCGAGCGGCGTCAGTTCACGGAGAGGGCGTGGCGTAGGAGTATCCGGTGTGGTGTTCATGAGTCGGGTGGCGTCGCGGCGTGCTGCGGGTGAAGGGAAGCGGATCGCGGCCCGCCGGCTGCGCCGGGCGGGTCGAGCCATATGATAGCTGGTGCGGCGGCAGAGGAGATCGGACAGGTCGACGCACGGCGTCGGCGCCAGCGTTTGCGCGACGCGAACGCCGGCGCTACGATACCGCTTCATTCGCATGTCTGCGATTATCAGGATCGCCCGCATGCCGCGCCGCAAGCACGCACACCGCCGCTCACTCCCGTCCGTTTTTCCATCGCCATGATCAACACGCCGTCACCTTCCCCGAACGTCCGCGCGATCGTCACCGGTCACACGCGCGGCCTCGGCGCCGCGCTCGCCGCGCAACTGCTGCAGCGGGACATCGCCGTACTCGGCCTGTCGCGCAGCCGTCATCCGTCGCTCGGCACACAGGCCGGCGATCGCTTCGCCGAAGTCGAACTCGACCTGTCGGACCCGGCGCGCGTCGAAGCGTGGCTGGCCGGCGATGCGCTGCGCCGCTTCGTCGACGGCGCATCGACCGTGCTGCTCTTCAACAACGCCGGCACCGTCGAGCCGATCGGCCCGCTCGACGCGCAGGACCCGGCGGCGATCGCGCGCGCAGTCAGCCTGAACGTCGCGACGCCGCTGATGTTGTCGGCCGCGCTCGCGAAGGCCGCGCCCGATGCCGCCGAGCGCCGCGTGCTGCACGTATCGAGCGGCGCGGCGCGCAATGCGTACGCGGGCTGGAGCATCTACTGCGCGACCAAGGCCGCGCTCGACCATCACGCGCGCGCGGTCGCGCTGGACGCGACGCGCGGGCTGCGGATCTGCAGCGTCGCGCCGGGTGTCGTGGATACGGGCATGCAGGCGACGATCCGCTCGACCAGCACCGACCATTTCCCGCTGCGCGACAAGTTCGACCAGCTGAAGGCGAGCGGCGCGCTCGCGACGCCGGACGCCGCCGCGCGGCAGCTGATCGACTACGCGCTCTCCGACGCGTTCGGGACGGTGCCGACCGCGGATGTGCGCGAATTGCCGGCAGGTTGATCCGGATGCGCGGCATAACCCGCCCTTCCGGGCTTTCAGAGGCTTCAGGGCTTTCACGGGCTTCGGGCGGGCGAAGATGCCAACCGATATAGAATCCCCCGATCACGTTCCCCCGAAGGATTCCCCGATGGTCAAGAAGACCACCGCGCCATTCCAGCAGATCAAGACGCGCGTTCGCGAGAAGATCGAATCCGGCGACTGGCATCCGGGGGACCGCATTCCGTCCGAGCTCGATCTCGCCGCGCAGTTCGGCGTCGCGCGCATGACGGTGAACCGCGCGCTGCGCGAACTGACCGAGGAAGGCGCACTGAAGCGCACCGCGGGCGTCGGCACGTTCGTCGCCGAGCACAAGCCGCAATCGAACCTGCTGATGATTGCGCACATCCGCGACGAGATTCGCGCGCGCGGCCACGAATACCGGTGCCGCGTGCTCAGCAAGTCGCGCGAGCCCGCGTCGTTCGACGTCGCAGCCGCGTTCGGCCTGCCGGTCAACACGCCGGTGTTTCACGTCGTCTGCGTGCATGAGGAGAACGGCCGGCCGATCCAGCTCGAGGATCGCTACGTGAATCCCGCCGCCGCGCCCGGCTTCATCGACCAGGACTTCCAGACCGAGCCGCCGTCCGAGTACCTGTACAACAATGTGTCGCACTACGAACTGGAGATCGAGCACGTTGTCGACGCGTCGTTGCCGTCGGGCGAGCAGGCGCAGCTGCTCGACATGCGTGCCGGCGAACCGTGCCTGACGCTCACGCGCCGCACCTGGACCAACGGCCTGCCCGTCACGTTCGTGCACTTCCTGCATCCGGGCAACCGCTACCGGCTCGGTTCGCGCTTCAAGCCGGGCGCGGGGCGCCGGCAGGCGTAACGCGCACGGCGCCGGCCGCGCGCGACATCTTCAGAGTGCGGCCACCTGCCCCGCGCCCTTCGTCCACACGACCGGGAACAACGAATGCGCGAGCGGCGCGCCGTCCGGCAGTTCGTCGGCGAGGCCCGGGAAATCCGGCGACGTCTTCCAGCGCCGCGGCGCGTGGCGAACGTCGTCGCCGACAAAGCGGATCGAGAACGCGCGGCGACGGTTCTGCGTGCCGCCCGACGCATGCAGCGTCAGCATCCGGAAGCACACCATGTCGCCCGGTTCGAGCGCCCAGTGCCGGATCGGAAACGCGGCGCGATCCCCTTCGATGTCAGGCAGATCGGCGAGGCTGCCTTCCGGAAACCACTTCGCTTCCTTGTCCATGAACGTGCGCGGCATCAGCCACGGGCCGCGGTGCGACCCGGCGACGAATTCCAGCGTCGATTCGAGCGGCACCGGATCGACCGGAATCCACATGCTGACGTTATCGTCGCCTTCGATGTTGTAGTAAGGCTGATCCTGGTGCCACGGCGTGCGCTGCCGCGTGCCAGGCTCCTTGACGAGCAGGTGGTCATGATGGAGCCGCACAGCGTCGCCCCCCATCAGTGCGGCCGCGACGGACGGCGCGGGCGACCCGACGATGAAATCACGATACGCGTCGTTGTGCTGCCAGTTGCAGAAATCCTCGAAGAACCAGCCCGGATCGTCGGGCCGGCTCGCGACCTTCGAACGCGCGCTCGGCTGCGCGAGGTTCGTGTCGATGCCGGCCTTCAGCGTCGCGATCTCGTCCGGCGAGAAAATGCCCTTGATGCATACCGCGCCTTCCGCGCGAAACGCGTCGATCAGCTCGGGCGTGACGGCCTTCGCGACGCGGTCTCGAATACTCATGGTCATGGCTTGCCTGTCCTTGGGTTGAATCACGGGATCACGACATCACGGCTTCGCGCCATAGATGTCGAAATCGAAGTACCTGGCTGCGATCTTCTGATACGTGCCGTTCGCGCGGATCGCGGCGATCGCGGTGTTCAGGCGGTTCTTCAGGTCGGCATCGCCCTTGCGCAGCCCCATCGCGACACCGTAGCCGGTGATGCGCACATCCGTCACGTCGGGGCCGGCGAACGCGAAGCCCTTGCCGCGCGGCGTCTTCAGGAACGAATAGCCGGCCTGCGTCTTGTCCTGGAACGTCGCGTCGAGGCGGCCGTTGACGAGATCCTGATACACCTGGTCCTGGTTCTGGTACGACACGATCGTCACGCCCTTCGGCGCCCATTCGGCCTTCGCGTACGCCTCCTGCGTCGTGCCCTGGTCGATGCCGATGCGCTTGCCCGCGAGCGACGCCACGGTCGGCAGCAGCTTCGAGCCGGCTGGCGCGACCAGCGCGCCCGGCGACGCGTACAGCTTGTTCGAGAAGTCGATCTGCTTGAGCCGCTCGTCGGTCGCCGTCATCGCCGACATGATCACGTCGAACTTGCGCGCGCGCAGCGCCGGAATCATCCCGTCGAAACCCTGCTCGACCCACACGCATTTCGCATGCAGCTGCTCGCAGATCGCATTGCGCAGGTCGATGTCGAAGCCGGCGAGCGCGCCGTCCGGCTGCTTCGCCTCGAACGGCGGATACGTGGGGTCGATACCCCAGCGGATCGTCGTCGTGTCCTGGGCGAACGATACGAGCGGCGCGAACGCCAGCACGGTAACGAGAAACTTTGCAGTCCGGTTCATCGCTTTTCCTTCGAAGTCTCGACGCGGCGGGCAGCCGCCCTGGCGTCCGGTGGGGAATGCCGCACCGAATGGCCGGCGCGGCATGCGAACAGTTTGTTTTCCGATGAAGCTGGGATGCAGTCTAGACTGCTATATTTTTGAGCGCAAGCGGTGGGAAGGCCGGGCGGGCCGGGTGCGGGCGCGGATGGACTGGCGACGTGCGGGAACGGTGGAAGGAAGGCCTTGGTACGCGAAATTTCGCGCCAATTTCAGGGAATTATCGGTGTATACCCCGCGCGACGCATGCACGCTACAGAGTCTCGTTTCCACCGATTTGCTGTGGACAAGGATGTCTATACCGGTCGAAGTGGCGAGGTTCCGCGCCGTGGCCGGAACACCGATCGGACCGGCAGTCTATACTGCGAGGGAGGCAGATTCCGGAAGGGTATGAATCGCAGCTTTCGGTCGTGCTCGACGAGGTGCCGGTGCCGGTCGAGGTCAAGGCGGCCGAGAAGGCAGCCGCTCGTATCCGCACGACCTTCGAATACCAGCACTGCCGCGCATGCTGCTGCGGCGTCTCGCCGTTCGTATCCGCGACGTTCGCATCCGTTCCATTCGCCCCGGCGAAACAGCAATTGCCCGTCACGTCCGCGCATGTTAAAAATCGTCGCCCGCATCGGAAAATGAAATGCCCGGATCCACAAAAGTGCAGAAATGAATAGACCCCTGTTCGACCTCGACCTGCTGCGGGCGCTCGTGATGGTCGCCGATTGCGGCAGTTTCACGACGGCGTCCGCGCGGCTGCATTCGACGCAATCGACGGTCAGCCAGAAGGTGCGGCGGCTGGAGGAGATCGCGGGGCACCGGCTGCTCGATCGCGGCACGCGCGACGTGCGGCCGACCGACGCGGGCGTGACGATGCTCAGCTATGCGCGGCGGATGCTCGCGCTCAACGACGAGATGCTCGAGGCGCTGTCGGGCGCGACCGTCGCGGTGACGATCCGGCTCGGCGTGCCCGACGATTTCGCGGCGGGCCGCACCACGCATGCACTCGCGGCGTTCAAGCGCGAGCATCCGCAGGTCAAGCTCGAAGTGACGTGTGGGCTGAGCCGCGACATCAGCGCCGCGTACGACCGCGGCGATCTCGATCTCGTGCTGATCAAGCAGCGCCGCGACAGCCGCGAGGTGGTCGCGCGCTGGCCGGAGAAGCTGAAATGGATCGACAGCGCGAAACATCCGTCGATCGATCTCGATCCGGTGCCGATCGTCACGTTTCCGCCGCGCGGGCTGTATCGCGACGACATGATCAAGGCGATCGAGGAGCGCGGCCGACGCTGGCGGATCAGCTTCACGACGTCGAGCCTGAGCGGGATCCAGGCCGCCGTCGCCGACGGCCTCGGCATCAGCGTGCTGCCCGCGCGCGTCGTCACGGCCGAGCACGTCGTGCTGACCGCGAAGCAGGGGTTCGCGCCGATCGAGAACATGGACATCGCAATCCTGCACCGGCCGACCGCCGATCCGATGGTCATCGCGCTGACGAAGGCGCTCGCCGCGATGCTGGAGCGCGAGCGGCGGTAGACCCGAGCGCCCGATCCGACGCACGCACGGCAACGTCGCGCGCGTCGTGCTCGCAGACGAGAGCCTGCGTGCCTCGACTCGGCCCGCGCGCGCTCAGACCAGCGCGCCTTCGCGCGCGACGATCGTCCCCGCCGACACCACGAGCTTGCGCACCGGCCGCGCAACGACCGCCTCCGCGGGCGTCAGCGCATCGACGAGCACGAGGTCCGCGCGGCAGCCGGGCGTCAGCCCGTAATCCGCGAAACCGCAACCGCGCGCCCCGGCATGCGTCACGCAGTCGAGCGCGAGCTCGAGCGCGTCGTCGCGACGCAAATCGTTGCGCATGCCGATCAGCATCGCGCGTTCGAGCATGTCGGGCGAACCGTACGGCGTCCACGTATCGCGAATCCCGTCGTTGCCGCCGATGACGGTCACGCCCGCCGCGCGGCATGCCGCCAGCGACGGCACCGCGACCGACGCCGGCGCGGTCGTGACGAGCGCGACGCCGAGTTCGGCCATCCGCGCAAGCAGCGCATCGCGCGCGCGTTCGCCGATCTCGCCGAGACAGAACCCATGGCTGATCGTGACTTTCCGCTGCATCCCGAGCGCGGCCGTGCGCTGCAGGATCAGGTCGAGCGAGAATGCGCCCATCGTCGACGGCTCGTGCAGGTGGATGTCGAGCCCGCATCCGAAACGCTCGGCAATCCCGAACAGCACGTCGACCGCGTCAGCCGGATCGCCTTCGATCGCGCACGGATCGAGCCCGCCGAGCAGGTCGGCGCCCGCGCGCAGCGCGTCGGCCAGCAACGCATCGGTGCCGGGCCGCTTGAGCACGCCCGATTGCGGAAACGCGACGATCTGGATTTCCATCTGCCCGCGCAGCGTCGTGCGCGTGTCGAGCACGCCGTGCAGATGGCGCAGCCCCGCGTCGGTGTCGATGTCGACATGCGTGCGCAGCCGCGTCGTGCCGGCCGCGAGGAACGCACGCGCAAGCGCGAGCGACTGCGCGCCGGCGTCATGGCCGCTCGTCGCGCGCCAGCGCCGCTCGTTCTCGATGCGGTCGACGAGACGCGGGCCGACTTCGTTGCGATACCACGGCATTCCCCAGTGCGTCTTGTCGAGGTGCGTGTGGCCTTCGACGAGGCCCGGCAGCACGAGCGCCCCCGCGCCGTCCTCGACCGTGCAGCCGGCCGGCGCATCGAGCGACGGGCCGACTCGCGCGATGCGCTCGCCGTCGATCAGGATATCGAGCGCGTCGCCGGCACCCGTGCGGAGATTGCGAATCAGCAGGCTTGTCATGAGCGTGTCCCTTCGTCAGAACGATGCGGGCCGGTAACGGGTAACGGGTAACGGGTAACGGGTAACAGGTAGCAGGCAACCGGCAGGCGGCGGCCGGCCCGGCCGCGTCAGCGCGCGAAATGCAGCGCCGGCGTGAGCGGCGCACCTCTATCGCTTTCGCCGTGCCGCACGACCCAGCGTTCCGCCGGCACGCCCGCGACCGCCGCCGCCGCATTCGGCGCGCGCACCGCGACGAAGGTCGCGTCGCAGCCGACTGCGAGCCCGTAACGCTCGATGCCGATCACACGCGCACCCGCATGCGTCGCCATGTCGAGTGCGATGCCGAGGTCGTCGTCGGAGTAGAAGCCCGAGCGATAGCCGACCAGCATCGCGCGCTGCAGCATGTCGCCGTTGCCGTACGGCCACCACGCGTCGCGGATGTTGTCGTTGCCCGCGAACACGTTCACGCCCGCCGCGCGCAGCTGGCGCACCGGCGGGAACGCGCAGTCGCCCGGCGCGTTGGTCAGGATCGCGACGCCGGCTTCGGCGAGCGCCGCGGCCGTGC
>NZ_JAAGPL010000169.1:0-19154 GCF_017104785.1 Burkholderia sp. Ac-20353
CACGCGCGCGCGACGCGGGTGCCGCCGGCTCCCGAACGGCGCGCGCTCGCCGCGCGCGCCGCCAACCCTTCAGGCATTCGCCTCCCCTACCTCCTCGGCGCGATGGCAGGCCACGCGCCGCCCGTCGACTTCGCGCAGCTGCGGCTCCTCGACCCGGCAGCGCTCGACCGCGTACGGGCAGCGCTGATGGAACGCGCAGCCCGACGGCGGCTTGAGCGGCGACGGCAGCTCGCCCTGCAGCTTGATCTGCACGCGGCGGTCTTCCTCGAAGATCGCCGGCGTCGCCGACATCAGCGCACGCGTGTACGGATGGCGCGGACGCGCATAGATCGTCGCCTTGTCGCCGAGCTCGGCGACGCTGCCGAAGTACATCACCATCACGTCGTCGGCGACATGCTCGACCACCGCGAGGTTGTGCGAGATGAACACGTAGCTCGTCTTGAACTGCTCCTGCAGATCCATGAACAGGTTCAGGATCTGCGCCTGGATCGACACGTCGAGCGCGGACACGGGCTCGTCGGCGACGACGATGCGCGGCTCGAGGATCATCGCGCGCGCAATCGCGACGCGCTGCCGCTGGCCGCCCGAGAACATGTGCGGATAGCGCTTCGCGTGCTCGGGCCGCAGGCCGACCGTGCGCATGATCTGCGCGATCCGCTGCGCGCGCTCCTGTGCGGTGAGGTTCGTGTTGATCTCGAGCGGCTCGCCGAGCGTCTGCTCGACGGTCTTGCGCGGATTCAGCGACGCGAACGGGTTCTGGAACACCATCTGCACGCGGCGGCGCAGCTCGGCGACGGTCTTGCTGTCCGCGCCGGCGACGTCCTTGCCGTCGATCGTCAGGTGGCCGGCCGTCGGCGTCTCGATCATCGTCAGCTGCCGCGCGAGCGTCGACTTCCCGCAGCCCGATTCGCCGACGACGGCGAGCGTCTTGCCGCGCTTCAGCGTGAACGACACGCCGTTGAGCGCCTTCACGGTGCCCTGGCCGAACATCCCGCGCTTCACCGTGTAGTGCTTCGCGAGTCCGTCGGCGACCAGCACCGCGTCGTCGTCGTGCGGCGCGCGACGCGTTTCGTTGACAGCATTCATCGTGCGCCTCCGGTCAGGTTCAGGTTCGAAAGATTGAGCGGCTTGATGCAGCGTGCGCGCATCGCGTCGTTGCCGGGCACCAGCGTGTCGAGCGCCGGGCGCGCCTTGCGGCAGTCGTCGACCGCATACTTGCAGCGCGGCGCGAACAGGCACCCGGTCGGGCGATCATCACGGCCCGGCACCATGCCCGGCAATGCGGCAAGGCGCCGCGCCCCCTTGTTGTGCTCGGGAATCGCCGCGAGCAATGCTTCGGTGTACGGATGATGCGGATGCGCGAAGATATCCGGCACGCGGTTGGTCTCGATGATCTCGCCCGCGTACATCACCGCGACGCGCTGCGCGACTTCCGACACCACGGCCAGATCGTGCGAGATCAGCACGAGCGCCATCCCGCGCTCCTTCTGCAGCTTCACGAGCAGATCCATGATCTGCGCCTGGATCGTCACGTCGAGCGCGGTGGTCGGCTCGTCGGCGATCAAGAGCTTCGGGTTGCACGCGACGGCCATCGCGATCATCACGCGCTGGTTCATCCCGCCCGACATCTGGTGCGGGAACGAATCGATGCGGCTCTTCGGGTCGGGAATGCCGACCTGGTCGAGCAGCTCGAGCGCGCGGCGGTTGAGCGCGTCGCCGCGCAGCCCTTCGTGCAGCTTCAGCACTTCCTTGATCTGGTAGCCGACCGTGTAGCTCGGGTTCAGGCTCGTCAGCGCATCCTGGAACACCATCGCGATGTCCTTGCCGACGATCTTGCGGCGCGCCTTCGGCGACGCCTTCAGCAGGTCCACGCCGTTGAACGTCACTTCGTCTGCGGTGACCTTGCCCGGCGCGTCGATCAGGCCCATCAGCGCCATCATCGTCACGCTCTTGCCCGAGCCCGATTCGCCGACGACGCCCACTACCTCGCCCGGCGCGATCGACAGGTTGATCCGGTCGACGGCGGGCAGGCCGTTGAAGTTCACCGCGAGATTGCGGATGGTCAGAAGATCTTGGCTCATGTTCAGGCCATCCGTTTCAGTTTGGGATCGAGCGCATCACGCAGCCCGTCGCCGAGCAGGTTGATCGCGAGCACCGAGATCAGGATCGACAGGCCCGGCATCGTCACGATCCACCATGCGTTGTCGATGTAGTCGCGCGCCGATGCGAGCATCGCGCCCCACTCGGCGGTCGGCGGCTGCACGCCGAGGCCGAGGAAGCCGAGCGCGGCCGCGTCGAGGATCGCCGACGAGAAGCCAAGCGTCGCCTGCACGATCAGCGGTGCAGTGCAGTTCGGCAGCACCTGCGAGAACATCAGGCGCAGCGTGCCGGCACCGGCCACGCGCGACGCCGTCACGTACTCCTTCTGCAGCTCGCCGAGTGCCGACGCGCGCGTGAGGCGCACGTAGGCCGGCAGCGCGACGATCGCGATCGCGAACATCGTGTTGGTGAGGCCCGGGCCAATGATCGCAACGACCGCGACCGCGAGCAGCAGCGACGGCAGCGCGAGCAGCACGTCCATCACGCGCATCACGGCCGTGTCCGCCCATTTCTGGAAGAACGCGGCGACGAGCCCGAGCACGATGCCGGGGATCAGCGCGAGCACGACCGACACGAAGCCGATCCAGAACGACATCCGCGCGCCGAACATCAGCCGCGACAGGATATCGCGGCCCGCTTCGTCGGTGCCGAGCACGAACTTCCAGTTGCCGCCGTCGAGCCACGCGGGCGGGATCTTCACGTAGTCGCGGTATTGCTCGACCGGGCTGTGCGGCGCAAGCAGCGGCGCGAATACGGCGAGCACGATCAGCACGAGCACGACGATGCCAGCGCCCACCGCGCCGCGGTTGCGCGAGAAGTTGGCCCAGAATTCGCGCAGCGCGAGCGTGCGGCCGCTGACCGGCGCGGTTTCGCCCGGCAGGGTGTTTTGCAGATTGCTCATGGAATTACCTCGTGTGGCGGATGCGCGGGTTCAGCACGCCGTACATCAGGTCGACGACCAGGTTCACGACGATCACGAGCGTCGCGATCAGCAGGATGCCGCCCTGCACGACCGGATAGTCGCGGCGGCCGATCGCATCGATCAGCCACTTGCCGACGCCGGGCCACGAAAACAGCGTCTCGGTCAGCACCGCGCCGGCGAGCAGCGTGCCGACCTGCAGGCCGATCACGGTGACGACCGGAATCAGCGCGTTGCGCAGCGCATGCACGACGACGACGCGCGCGGGCGACAGCCCCTTCGCGCGCGCGGTGCGGATGTAGTCCTCGCGCAGCACTTCGAGCATCGACGAGCGGGTCATCCGCGCGATCACCGCGAGCGGGATCGTGCCGAGCACGATCGCGGGCAGGATCAGGTGGCTCACTGCCGACCTGAACGAGCCTTCGTCAGGCGCGAGCAGCGCGTCGATCAGCATGAAGCCCGTCGGGTGCGGGAAATCGTATTCGACCGCGATGCGCCCCGACACGGGCGTCCAGCCGAGATACGACGAGAACACCATGATGAGGATCAGGCCCCACCAGAAGATCGGCATCGAGTAGCCGGTGAGCGCGGTGCCCATCACGCCGTGGTCGACGATCGAGCCGCGCCGCAGCGCCGCGATCACGCCGGCCGGCAGGCCGACGGCGAGCGCGAACACGAGCGCGCACATCGACAGCTCGACGGTCGCCGGGAAGCGCGCGAAGAACTCGCCCGCGACGCTCGTATTGGTGATGATCGACGTGCCGAGGTCGCCGTGCAGCGCACGGCCGATGTAGTGGACATATTGCACGGGCAGCGGCTGGTCGAGCCCGAGGCGTTTCATCGCCTCTGCGTGCATGGCGGGATCGACGCCGCGCTCGCCCATCATCACTTCGATGGGGTCGCCCGGTATCAGGTGAATCAGCGCGAATGCGAGGATGGTGATACCGATAAAGGTCGGGATCACCATGCCCACGCGGCGCAACACGAATCGGAGCATGATGCGTCTCGTATTTTCTCGTGGGAAATGTGCGACCGGCGACGCGGAGCTCGTGGCCCCGCGCCGCCGGATGGGTACAGGCTGGTCATGTGGGGTCTGTCCAGACCCTGACAGCTTACGCCTGCCGTGTTACTTCACGCTAACACCGTCGAAACGTGCGTAGCCGAGCGGCTCGATGCGCATGTCGACGACGTTCTTGCGCACCGGCTGGTAGACGGTCGAGTTCGCGATCGGCGAGAACGGCATCTGCTGCGCGAAGATCTGCTGAGCCTGCGTGTAGATCTTCGTGCGTGCGTCCTGGCCCGTCGTCGTGCGACCCTTCTGGACCAGGTCGTCGAACGGCTTGTAGCACCACTTCGAGAAGTTGTTGCCCTTCACCGCCTCGCAGCCGAGCAGCGTGCCGAGCCAGTTGTCGGGGTCGCCGTTGTCGCCCGTCCAGCCGATCAGCATCGTGTCCTGCTCGCCGGCATGCGCGCGCTTCATGTACTCGCCCCACTCGTACGTGACGATCTTCGCCTTCACGCCGATCTTCGCCCAGTCAGCCTGGATCATCTCGGCCATCAGGCGGGCGTTCGGGTTGTACGCGCGCTGCACCGGCATCGCCCACAGCGTGATCTCGAAGCCGTTCGCGAGGCCGGCCTTCGCGAGCAGCGCCTTCGCCTTCGCGGTGTCGTACGCGGGCATCTTCAGGTTCTTGTCGTACGACCATTGCGTCGGCGGCATCGGTGCGGAAGCAGCCTGGCCGGCGCCCTGGTAGACGGACTCGAGGATCGCCTTCTTGTTGATCGCGAGATCGAGCGCCTGGCGCACCTCGAGCTTCTCGAGCGGCTTGTGCTCGACGTTGTACGCGAGGTAGCCGAGGTTGAAGCCCGGCTGCGACGGCATGTCGATGTTCGAGTCGGCCTTCAGCGTCGCGATGTCCGCCGGACGCGGATAGCTCATCACCTGGCACTCGTTGCGCTTGATCTTCTGCACGCGCACGCCCGGGTCGGGCGTGATCGAGAAGATCAGCTTGCCGATCTTCACGTCGCCCTTCTTCCAGTAGTCAGGATTCCCGTCGAAGCGGATCGTCGCATCCTTCGTATAGCTGCGGAAGATGAACGGGCCCGTGCCGACCGGCTTCTGGTTGATGTCGGCGGCCTTGCCGGCCTTCATCAGCTGGTCCGCGTATTCGGACGACAGGATCGACGCGAATTCCATCGCCATGTTCTGGATGAACGGCGCGTTCGGCTCGGCCAGCGTGAACTTCACGGTGGTCGGATCGACCTTCTCGACCTTCGTGATCAGCTTGTCGAGGCCCATGTCGGTGAAGTACGGGAACGACACGGGGTAGGCCTTGCGGAACGGCTGGTTCGGATCCAGCATGCGCTCGAACGTGAACACCACGTCGTCCGCGTTGAACTCGTGGGTCGGCTTGAAGAAGTCCGTCGCGTGGAACTTGACGCCGTGGCGCAGGTGGAACGTGTAGACCTTGCCGTCAGGCGAGATGTCCCACGACTCGGCGAGGCCCGGCTCGACCTTCGTGCCGCCGCGCTCGAATTCGACGAGACGGTTGTAGATCGGGAACGTCGACGCGGTGAAGTCGACGCCCGTCGTGAACTGCGCGGAATCGAAGCCCGCCGGGCTGCCTTCTGAGCAGTAGACGAGCGTTTTGTTCGGGACCTGTGCGTATGCAGATCCCGCGATGCCGAACGATGCCGCTGCCACGCCTGCCATGGCGGTAACACGCAGGGTGTGCAACAGACGGTTGTATTCCATGTTTCCTCCAGTCTCCGGTTCGGATCCGGACCCCCAGGGGGGCCCGGTGTACGCGGATATTACTTGAGGCGGCGATCCTGCAACAAGCTGGAGAAAAAACTCTACCGGACGCGACAACGCGGGTTTTTGCCGATGTTTTCGGCACGCAAAAGATGCACCGGCACGCAGCGGCGCCGGTTTCATCGACGCCGCACCTGTTTCGTCCGGCGACTAAACAGCTGCCGCGCTGCGGCGAACAGGCACAGCGCTTCAGCCACGCGCGTCGAGATCCGCGCTGCGCGCCGGCACGAATGCGACCGCGACGATCGACACCGCGAGCCCCGCCATCACGTAATAAGTCGGCGCGAGCGGCGAGCCGGTCGCCTTGATCAGCCACGTGACGATGAACTGCCCGAAGCCGCCGAACAGCATCACCGCGACGTTGTAAGCAATCGACAGCCCGGTCGAACGCACATTGGCCGGGAACAGCTCGGCGGTCATCGCGCCGAACGGCCCGTAGTAGCCCGCGAGCGTCACCGACAGTACGGCCTGCACGGTAATGAGCCGTGCGATGCTCGGCGCCGCGTCGAGCCAGGTGAACAGCGGATACATCAGCGCGAGCGTCAGCACGAGCGACCACAGCGACAGCCCCTTGCGGCCGATGCGGTCCGACCACGCGCCCGCGACCGGCGACAGCACGGTGAGCAGCAGGTTGCCGACGATCACTGCGTAGAACGACTGCGCGTACGGCAGCTTCAGCTGCTTCACCGCGAAGGTCGGCAGGTAGATGATCAGCACGTAGATCGTCACGGTGAGCGCGACCACCGAGCCGAGTCCGCACAGCACTTCGCGCGAATGGCGCGTGAACACTTCGCCGAGCGTCGCGCGGCGCGCGCTCTGCTGCGCGTGCAGGAATGCTTCCGAATCGGCGAGATGGCGGCGGATGTAGAAACCGATCGGGCCGATCACGAGCCCGACGATGAACGGCACGCGCCAGCCCCACGCGCGCAGCGCATCGGGCGTTAAGCCGCGCGTGACGGCCGCGCCGACGAGCGCGCCGATCAGCAGCGCCGCGGCCTGGCTCGCCATCTGCCAGCTGCCGTAGAAGCCGCGCTTCGAGAACGGCGCGGCTTCGATCAGGAGCGCGGTCGCGCTGCCGAATTCGCCACCCGCGGAGAAGCCCTGCAGCAGGCGGCCGAACACGATCATCAGCGGGCCGCCGATGCCGATCGCCGCATACGGCGGCGCGACCGCGAGCAGGAAGATGCCGGCCGTCATCAGCAGGATCACGAGCGACAGCGCAGCCTTGCGGCCCGCGCGGTCCGCATGGAGCCCGAGCACGAAGCCGCCGATCGGCCGCATGAAGAACGCGACGCCGAACGTCGCGGTGGCGAGCAACAGCGACGCGTATTCGTCCGTCGTCGGGAAGAACAGCTCGGCGATCACGACCATCATGAAACTGAAGACCGTGAAGTCGTACCACTCGAGCGCGTTGCCGATGACCGCCGCCGCCACCGCGCGCCGGTTCAGCGCGCGATCCGGCCTGACCGTCTTCGTTGAACCCGCAATCGTCGCCATGCGTGTCTCGCCTCGTAAGGTCGCCGTCTCGGTGTGCGCGGCGCTGCGGCTTCGCGCCGGTCTGGTGCGAGTGTAGAAAGGTGCGGAACCGTTTTCAAGCAAAAAAACGCCCGCCATCATCCGATGGCGGGCGTTACGCGATTGTCGCGGGATTGCGGCACCGCACGATGCCGCTCGGCGTCACGCGTTCGGTCACGCCTTCTTCGTGAATGCGCTGCACCAGCCTTTCGCCGACACCTGCTTGCCCGGGAACGCGCCGCACGGGCCCGATGCCGAGCCGGCCTTGCCCTGGTACAGCATGCACGCGGCGCAGTCCTGACCCGCCGCGTACTTCGCGTACTTCGCCTTGTCGACCTTCGTGGCGTCCGCCTTGTAGCCGAGCGCCTGCGCGGTCGGATCGCTTTCCGACAGCATCGGCAGATCGGCAGCCAGTGCTTCGCGCGACAGGGCCATTGCCGACACGACGCCAACGCTCGTAATCAGGAAACTCCGACGGGATGTTTTCATGGGGGACTCGCTCCAATGTTATCGATTCGAAAGCTGCTCTAGCGACAGCCAACTAGCAGCATAACGCTCATACGCGCGAATGTGCGGCCCGAAATGCCGGAGATAAGGGATTTCGCAATCGGCTCAACATGACAGCCATATTGCCGCCATCGTCCGTACACGATCATCCGTACGCGGTCATGTCGCCGACGCGCTGCGCGAGCGCAAGCGCCGCGGTGAGCCCCGGCGACTCGATGCCGAACAGGTTCACGAGTCCGCGTACGCCATGCTGCGCGGCGCCCTGCACGATGAAATCGGCAGGCGCCTCGCCAGGCCCCGCGAGCTTCGGGCGGATGCCCGCATAGGCCGGCTGCAGCGCGTCGTCCGGCAACGCCGGCCAGTACGCGCGGATCGACGCGCAAAACGCGTCCGCGCGCGCGGGGTCGACGTCGTAGCGCAGCGCATCGACCCATTCGACGTCCGGGCCGAAGCGCGCCTGGCCGGCGAGGTCCAGCGTCAGGTGGATGCCGAGGCCCGCGCGGTCCGGCATCGGATAGATCAGGTGCGAGAACGGCGCGCGCCCGGACAGGCTGAAGTAGTGGCCGCGTGCGAGATAGAGCGGCGGCACCCAGCGCGGATCGAGGCCGCGCGTACGGCGCGCGAGCGCCTGCGCGCCGAGGCCCGCGCTGTTGATCACGCAGGCCGCCTCGAACTCGGTCGGCGCGTCGCCGCCCGTGCGCACGACGAAGCGCGCGCCGCGCAGCACGTCGATCGATTCCACCGGGGATTTCAGCGCGCAGACGGCGCCGTCGCGTTCCGCATCGCCGAGCAGCGCGAGCATCAACTGGTGGCTGTCGACGATGCCCGTGCTCGGCGAGAACAGCGCCTCGACGCACTCGAGCTCGGGCTCGAGCGCCTGCGCCTCGTCGCGCGTGAGCGGCATCAGGTCGAGCACGCCGTTTTCCTCGGCGCGCGCGGCGATCGCCTTCAGATGCTTCACCTGCGCAGCCGACGTCGCGACGAGCAGCTTGCCGACACGCCGATGCGGCACATGATGCGTGTCGCAGAATTCGTACAGCAGGTCGCGGCCGTGCACGCACGACATCGCCTTCAGCGAGCCGCGCGGATAGTAGAGCCCCGCGTGGATCACCTCGCTGTTGCGCGAGCTCGTGCCGGTGCCGATCGCGTCGGCCGCCTCGAGCACGAGCGTCTCGCGGCCGCGCGCGGCGAGTTCGCGGGCGATCGCGAGCCCGACGACGCCCGCACCGATCACCACACAGTCCATCTGCTCCATGGCTTTTCGCGCCGTTCGCGCGTCGAGGGAGAGAAATTGATTGTACGTCCCGGTTCGCCCGTTTGCCGGCCACATGTGTAGCTTGCCGGCGACATGTGTAGCCGGATATTTCACGCGGGTTCCGCCACCGAACGCTACGCCCCTTCCCCCGGTTTGAACCTCGTATCAGAACCCGATCGGCCGGCGCTTCGTCGCCCCTTCGTCCGCACGGATGTCGCGCGGCTCGATCGCATCGCGACCGTCGAGGCGCGCGGCGCCGAACGCGTGCAGCAGCGCGCGCCGCATCGTGCGCGGCGGCGTCGCGGCGAGCACGTCGAGCGCGTCGTCGCCGAGCGTGTCCGGAAAGCGCCGGCCCCACGCGTGCGACGTGCGGATCTCGTCATAGATCGTCTGCGCGATGCGGCGCGCGCCGGCCGCGTCGGGCGGCGCGATCTCGTACACGCTCAGCCGGTTCAGCAGCGGCTCCGGAATCGCCTGCGCATCGTTCGCGGTCGCGACCCAGATCACGTTGCCCGCATCGATCGGCACCTCCGCGAACTCGTCGACGAATGCGCGCGCGGTGTCGTGCTCGAGCAACGCATACAGCGCGCCGAGCGGATCGTATTGCGCGTCGCTGCCGGCCTTGTCGATCTCGTCGACCGCGATCACCGGGTTCGCATAGCTGCCGTTTACGAGCGCATCGAACACCTTGCCGGGCTTCGCGTTCTTCCACTGCGACGACGCGCCCGACAGGATCCACCCCGCGGTCAGCGAACTCATCGGCACGTAGTGATACGACGTGCCGAGCAGCTGCGCGAGCGCCTTCGCGAAATGCGTCTTGCCGATGCCCGGCGGGCCGAGCAGCAGGATCGGCATCAGCTCGAGCCGGTCGTCGGTCTCGAGGCACAGCGCAACCTGCTTGCGCACGTCGTCGAGCGGCTCGGTGAAATTCGGCAGCACCTCGCCGAGTGCGTCGAACGACGGCATCCGGTTCGGCTTCACGCAAAAGCGCAGATTGCCGGTCTTGAGCATCCTCTCGTAAGTGGCGCGCAGTGCGTCGCTCGCGCCTTCGTTCAGGTCGCTCAGCGCGGTCTCGACCTGCTCCAGGTCGTACACCGTGCTGAAGGACGCGACCGCCAGTTCCTGTTTCACCATCGCCGTCGTCATACGAACCTCGCTACCGCTTGCTTGCCGCTCCATCAGACCCTTTCGATTTCAGTGTAGCGGGATGACATCCCAGTGCAAGCAAGCAGCCGCATGCGTGTGCTGCTGACAGGTCGCGCGCGTCACCATTTTTTTGCTTGAAAACGCGCGGCGCGCACTTACCTTTCTAGCAGGACCGCGTCGCGCGACGAACCTGTCGCGCTGCATCCGGTCACATCGATGACGACGCCGATCGGGCGTAAGATGTGCGTCCGTTTGTGCGTCCGTTCCCCCCGCTACCCGCGAATCCGGAGAGGCTTCATGCTGAAACACGGCCTGGCCGTCATGCTGGCGGGCGTCATGCTTGCCGCTCATGCGCAGAGCCCCGCGCCCGCTGTCGTCGCATGGGAAATCCAGGTGGTGCGCGACGGTCAGACGATCGACACGTTCCAGCAGAACACCACCGTGGGTCAGACCCGCACCGACACCCATCGCTATCCATCCGACGTGTCCGTCGGCTGCGGCGACAACGCGCGCGTCGTGCCGACCGAGCGCTCGCGCTCGGTGAGCGTCGCGCCGCTCACGGTCGACGCGAACGCGATCTCGCTCGCGCTCGACGTGCAGGAAACGCTCGACGATCCGAACGCGAAGCCGGCCGCGCCGTGTGCGCCGGCGTCGCCGCGACAGATCGTCGCAAGCCACCCCGGGCTGTCGGTCGGCAGCGACGCGTGGACCGACTGGACGCTGATCGAGCAGCATCCGCACCTCGTCTATCGCGTGCGCGCGCACGTCGCGAAGGACTGACCGACATGCAAGCGCTCGATGCCCTGTCCGTCCCGTTCGCCGAGCCGCACGCGGCGCCCGACGAACTCACCGCGGTGAGCTGGAACCTGCACAAGGGCCGCTCGCCGCTCGGCTTCACCGCGTGGAATGCGATGCGTAACTGGATGCAGTCGACGCACGCGGACGTGTATTTCCTGCAGGAGGCGATGGCACGCCGCTTGCCGCGCCCGGTGCTCGCGCCCGGCTTCGGCGCGCAGATGGACGACGCGTACGACGACGTCTGGCATTGCCAGGCGTCCGAGATCGCGCATGCGCTCGACTGGCAGATCGCGCTCGGCCCGAACGTGTTCAAGCCGTCGTGGCGGCACGGCAACGCGATCCTGTCACCGCACCCGCTCGATCTCGGCGGCCGCTGGGACATCTCCGCGCACCGCTTCGAGCGGCGCGGCCTGCTCGTCGCGCGCGCGACGCTCGCCGGGTCCCGTCCCGTCACGCTGCTGTGCGCGCACCTCGCGCTCACGCGCGCGGCGCGGCTGCGCCAGATGCACTGGATCGCGCACTGGATCGTGCGCAACGCGAAGGACGGCCCGCTCGTGCTCGCCGGCGACTTCAACGACTGGCGCAACGACTCGATCGCACTGTTCGGCGAGATCGGCCTGTCCGAAGTCGCGACGCTGCTCGGCGAATCGGGGCGCACGTTCCCCGCGTTCTCGCCGGCACTCGCGCTCGACAAGATGTTCGTACGCGGGATGACGCCGCTCGAATGGAGCGCGCCGTCCGGCGAGACCGCATGGCTGTCGGATCACCTGCCGTATATCGCCCGCCTGCGGCTCGATCCGCAGTAAGCGCGGCAGCTGTCGCCTACCGATGAAAGCAATCCGAAAGAAAACGTTGTGCCAAATCCGCGCATCTGCCGGGGGCAAGCGCGCGATTCGCACAGTCAAGGTAAAATAAACAGTTCATCAAACGTCTGTCATCGAGAAGGCGCGTATTCGGCGCGCCGGCCGGCCGATCCCCGATCGGGCCGACGCCCTCGTTTTCGCCCGTCCGTGGGCCCGTTACACGCGTCCGTTTTCGAAGTCATGAGCAAATACGACACCGCCACCGTCCAATCCGTCCACCACTGGACCGATACGCTTTTCAGCTTCACCTGCACCCGTGAGCCGGGCCTGCGCTTCAACAATGGCGAATTCACGATGGTCGGCCTCGAGGTCGACGGCAAGCCGCTCGCGCGCGCGTACAGCATCGTCAGCCCGAACTACGAAGAGCACCTCGAATTCTTCAGCATCAAGGTCCAGAACGGCCCGCTGACGTCGCGCCTGCAGCACCTGAAGGTGGGCGACACGGTGCTGATCGGCAAGAAGCCGACCGGCACGCTCGTCGCCGACAACCTGCTGCCCGGCAAGACGCTGTGGATGCTGTCGACCGGCACGGGCCTCGCGCCGTTCATGTCGATCATCCGCGATCCGGATATCTACGAACGCTTCGACAAGGTCATCCTGACGCACACGTGCCGCCTGAAGGGCGAACTCGCGTACATGGACTTCATCAAGCACGACCTGCCGGGCCACGAGTACCTTGGCGACATCATCAAGGAAAAGCTCGTCTACTACCCGACGGTCACCCGCGAGGAATTCGAGAACGAAGGCCGGATCACCGACCTGATCTCGACAGGCAAGCTGTTCACGGATCTGGACGTCCCGGCGTTCTCGCCGGAGCACGACCGCGTGATGCTGTGCGGAAGCACCGCGATGCTGAAGGACACGACCGACCTGCTGAAGCAGGCCGGCCTCGTCGAAGGCAAGAACAGCGCGCCGGGCCACTACGTGATCGAGCGCGCATTCGTCGACTGATCCGTCCCCAGACGTTGCGCGTCATCAAGAACCGGAGCGAAAGCTCCGGTTTTTTTTCGGGCGGACTTGGCGAATTCGTAACAATCTGGGACCCTGTCATCTCAAATAGTTACATTTCGACCCGGCGCTTTCGGCGGCTCTCGTGTCGGTGTTTTTCCTACACAACAGATTCCGTCCGATCGTTCGTATTTCCCCCTAGATGTCCGCCTGACATGACTTTTTCAGAATTTTTGAGATATGATTCGCGGCGCGCAGCAGCATTTGGGAAGCGCATGAAAGGTCGGAATCAGTTGTTACAAGATGTAAATTTTGTTACCTCGGCACATCGCGATTCTGTTGCGGCAAGCATCGCTGGAGCCACCTCCGGCATGCGCCGCCGACCGGTTTCTGAATCGCTTTCTGACAGCAGGGAGAGTCATGGATACGTCGCTTAACGCGCCACAGAGCGCCCACGCTCCGTTCCCGTCGCAGCCGCACACGCCGGCCGCCACCCCGCCCCGCTTCACGAACGCCGCGAGCCGCGAAGTGCTCGCCGCGCGCATCGCTGCACTGTCCGCCGAACTGTTCGCGGCCGACGAAGCCGCTCGCCGCCATCTGGCCGGCGAACTGCACGACGGCCTCGGCGCCGAACTCACCGCCGCGCGCTTCGCGCTCGCGAACATCGAAACCTGGCTGCCGGCCGACGTGCCCGAAGGCTGCCGGCGCGCGCTCGAGCTCGCGCAGCGCGCGCTCGACACCGCGACAGACGCGAACCGGCGCCTGATCGCCGAGCGCAACGCGCCGGCACTCGATGGCGGCCTCGTGCGCGCGCTGTCGGCATGGATCGACAGCTACACGGAACGCACGGGCCTGCGCACGAGCTTCGTCTGCGCGGCCGATGCGCGGCTGCCGCAACTCGCGGGCACGGGCGCGCTCGCGATCTTCCGCGTCGCGCAGGAAGCGCTGTCGAACGTCGCGAAGCACGCGCGTGCGTCGTCGGCCGACGTGCGGATCGACGCGGGTGCCACGCAATTGACGCTGGTCGTCACCGACGATGGGACCGGTTTCTCGCGCGCGAGACACCACGGCTACGGGCTCGCCGGGATGCGCGCCCGCTGCGAGGCGTTCGGCGGCAGCTTCGAGCTGTCCGCGCCGTCCGTCGGCAACGGCACCCGGGTCGCCGCGCGCTTCGCGTGGGACGCGCTGCTCGCGGCGCCGGCGGCTGCCCATCGCGCGTCGCTTTCGTGAGGACGCCATGAGCCTCGACATCCTGCTCGTCGACGATCACGCGATCGTCCGGCAAGGCATCCGGCACCTGCTGATCGATCGCGGGATCGCTCGCGAGGTCATCGAAGCGGAGACCGGCGGCGAAGCGATGGCGGCCGTCGACAAGCGCGAGTTCGACGTGATCCTGCTCGACATCTCGCTGCCCGACATGAATGGCATCGAGGTGCTGAAGCGCATCAAGCGCAGGCTGCCGCGCACGCCGGTGCTGATGTTCTCGATGTACCGCGAGGACCAGTACGCGGTGCGCGCGCTGAAGGCCGGCGCGTCCGGCTACCTGTCGAAAACGGTCAACGCCGCGCAGATGATTTCAGCGATCCAGCAGGTCGCCGCGGGCCGCAAGTACGTGAGCCCGGCGATGGCCGAGGCGCTTGCCGAATACGTGTCGTTCGAGAACGAGCCGATGCCGCACGAGAAGCTGTCGGACCGCGAATATCAGACGCTGTGCATGCTCGCGTCCGGCAAGCGGCTCACCGATATCGCGAACACGCTGTCGCTGTCGGTGAAGACGGTGAGCGTCTACCGCACGCGGCTGCTCGAGAAGATGCGGCTGTCGAACAACGCGGAACTGACCTTCTACGTGATGAGCAACCGGCTCGTCGACATGGCGCCCGCCGCCGGCGTATGAACGCGCCTGAACGCGCGCGGCCGCGCGCCGCGTTGCGTGCCAAGCGCTTGTTTTATCGGACGATTGGCGCGCCGCGCCGTTGCGTCGCAACGGGTCTTTCGCGTCAAATCGGCTAAAATTACAGGTTTTTCACTCACTCATCGCCCCCGCGCGACCGCGCGTGCCGGCCATTCATCCGCAATGTCTCTCTTCCGCAAGAAAAACGTCGATCGCATGATCGCCGGCGCCCACGCTGCCGGGCTCAAGAAAGCGCTCGGCGCGATCGACCTCACGTTCCTCGGCATCGGCGCCATCATCGGCACCGGCATCTTCGTGCTGACCGGCACCGGCGCCGTGCAGGCCGGCCCGGCGCTGATGCTGTCGTTCGTGATCGCCGCAATCGCGTGCGGCCTCGCGGCGCTGTCGTACGCCGAATTCGCGTCGACGATTCCGGTCGCCGGCTCGATCTACACGTATTCGTACGCGACGCTCGGCGAGCTCGTCGCGTGGATCATCGGCTGGGACCTGATGCTCGAATACGGGCTCGCGGCGTCCGCCGTGTCGGTCGGCTGGTCGGGCTACCTCCAGTCGCTGCTGCAGGGCTTCGGCCTCACACTGCCGACTGTGCTGACGGCAGCGCCGGGTGCGATCCCGGGCGTCGTCACGTGGTTCAACCTGCCCGCGTTCCTCGTGATGATCGTAATCACGACGCTGCTGTCGATCGGCATCCGCGAATCGACGCGCATCAACAACATCATGGTGTTCATCAAGGTGTCGGTCGTGCTGCTCGTGATCGCGGTCGGCGTGTTCCACGTGACGCCGGCGAACTGGAAGCCGTTCATGCCGCACGGCTGGAACGGCGTGTTCGGCGCGGCGGCCGTGATGTTCTTCGCGTTCATCGGCTTCGACGCGGTGTCGTCGGCGGCCGAGGAAGTGAAGAACCCGAAGCGCGACCTGCCGATCGGCATCATCGCGTCGCTTGCCGTGTGCGCGTTCCTGTATGTCGCGGTCGCGGCGGTCGCGACGGGCATCGTGCCGGCCGCGCAGTACGCGAGCGTCTCGCATCCGATCTCGTATGCGCTGCAGATCGCCGGCGAGAAGTGGGTCGCGGGCTTCATCGACCTCGGCGCCGTGCTCGGCATGCTGACCGTGATCCTCGTGATGAGCTACGGCCAGACCCGCATCATCTTCGCGATGTCGCGCGACGGCCTGCTGCCGTCGATGCTGTCGCGCGTGCATCCGCGCTATGCGACGCCGTTCCTGACGACCTGGCTGGTCGGCCTGTTCTTCGGGCTGATCGCCGCGCTCGTGCCGCTGAACGTGCTCGCCGAGCTGATCAACATCGGCACGCTCGCCGCGTTCTCGATGGTGTCGATCGCTGTGCTCGTGCTGCGCCGCACGCATCCGGACCTGCCGCGCGCATTCCGCTGCCCCGGCGTGCCGGTCGTGCCGATCCTTGCGGTCGCGTCGTGCCTGTTCCTGATGCTGAACCTCGCGCCCGTCACGTGGGTCGCGTTCGGCGTATGGCTCGTGATCGGTCTCGTGATCTACTTCGCTTATTCGCGCCGGCATTCGAAGCTCGCGCACGGTCAAGAAGTGCACTGAATCCCGCCGTTGCGCGCGCATGCCGCGCGCAACGGTGCGGCGCCGCTGCGAAGGGTCGGATGCCGGCCCTGCGTGCGGCGCGCTCCCTCCTCCACCGGAATCGGCTGCGGCTGCGGCTGCGGCTGCGGCTGCGGCTGCGGCTGCGCGCATGCGCATCCCGCAGTGGACCCTGCAGTGGATCCTGCCCCCCGCAGTCCCCGTAGTTCATTCCGCTCCGCGGTGCGGTGCTCGCGATCGGGCGTTACCCGATCGTCGCAATGTTTTGCCCATTCCTCCGGATTCGCGCGGCACCCCCGCGTCGCCGCCTGCATGCGCGCGCCGCGCGGTTCATAATCCCGCCATCGAACGACGGTCCGCAACGGCGGGGCCGTCCAGCAACAGGACACAAATGATGGAAAGCGTCGATCTCGATGTACTGAAATCCAGCGCTCGCTGGATCGACGAAGGCCGCCGCGTGCTGCTCGTGACGGTCGTGAAGACGTGGGGCTCGTCGCCGCGCCCCGAAGGCGCAATGCTCGCGGTGCGCGACGACGGCCTCGTCGTCGGCTCGGTGTCGGGCGGCTGCATCGAGGACGACCTGATCGCCCGCGTTCATGCGAGCGGCATCGCGGCCGACGCGCGCCCGGAAGCCGTGAAATACGGCGTGACGGCCGAAGAAGCGCACCGCTTCGGGCTGCCGTGCGGCGGCACGATCCAGCTCGTGCTGGAACCGCTCACGCGCGACAGCGGCATCGCCGCGCTGTGCGCGGAGGTCGAGGCCGGCCGCCTCGTCACGCGCACGATGACGCTCGCGACCGGCCGCGCGTCGCTGTCGCCCGCACAGGCGACCGACGGCGTCGCGTTCGACGACGAGCGGCTCGTGACGATCCACGGCCCGCGCTACCGGATGCTCGTGATCGGCGCAGGGCAGCTGTCGCGCTACCTGTGCCAGATCGCGGCCGGGCTCGACTACCAGGTGACGGTGTGCGATCCGCGCGAGGAGTACACGGACGCGTGGGACGTGCCGGGCACGCGCGTCGTGCACACGATGCCCGACGATACGGTGCTCGACATGAAGCTCGACGCGCGCTCCGCGGTGATCGCGCTCACGCACGATCCGAAGCTCGACGATCTCGCACTGATGGAGGCACTGAAGACGCCCGCGTTCTATGTCGGCGCGCTCGGCTCGCGACGCAACAACGCGGCGCGGCGCGAGCGGCTGCGCGAATTCGACCTGAACGAGGCGGAGCTCGCGCGGCTGCACGGGCCGGCCGGGATCTACATCGGCAGCCGCACGCCGCCGGAAATCGCGATCTCGATCCTCGCCGAGGTCACGGCCGCGAAGAACCATGTGTCGCTGCCGACGATCCTGCAGGTCGAAGGCGCGAAGGCCGCGCGCGAGATCGCCGCGCGTGGCGGCGAAGCCTGCGGCATCTGACACCCGTCCCTTCCGGCAGCGGGTGCCGGCCCCGCATCACCGGCAACGTACGCTACGCGAGGCCCGCCACGACGGCCGCGGCGACCGAGCCGGCCACCAGCACGACGCCGACCGTGCGGCGCTTGTTCAGCTCGGTCCACAGCAGCACGCCCGTCAGCGACAGCAGGATCAGCGAGCCGGCGATCGTATCCATCAGCAGCACCCAGCCGAGGTTCATGCCGACGCCGCGGTGCAGGCTGTTCAGCGTCGCAAGAAACGAGTTGCTGGTGCGCTTCACCGACACGTAGCCGTTACCGACCCAGTATTCGGCCTGCAGGTTCTGGCGCGGCCCGAACAGCCCGAACTGCCAGTGCTCGGGCTGCATCACGCGCTTGTCACCCCACGCGACGGGCTGCGCCGGCTCCTTGCGCATGCGGCCCGGACGGCCGTCGAACTGCAACTCGCGCGCGAGCCACTTCGTCATCGCGGCGGGCGTCGCGGGCACCGGATCCGGCAGCGCGAGCTGCAACTGCTCGACCTGCGGCTCGCCGGTCCGGATCGCGAGCGGCGGCGCGCGGTGGTTGAGCAGCACGCCCGTCACGCCGAACAGCAGCCCGAGCACCGCGCCCCACAGCCCCACCCAGCCGTGCACCTTGCGCAGCCACTTGATGAAGGTCGCGCGGCGCGAGCGCTGCCGGCGCGCGGCCAGTTCGTCGTCGCTCAGCGGGCGTGCCGCCGGACGCAGCACGGTGACGCCGGCGCGCGGCGTGTCGATCGTTTCGGGCGCGTTCACGCGAAGGTTTCCATTCGTTCAAAACAACGGGCGGCACGCTCGGATCGCGCGCCGCCCGTCGGGCATGAAAATGAGAATGGATATCATTACACAAATCACTGCGGGGCTCAATCCGCGCGGGGCAGATGACGGGATCGGCGGGGGCCGTCTGTGCCGGCCGGCATCGACGGTGCGCGTCGCACGGCAGCCGGCGCAGGCAGACAAGCGCCGGCGAACTGGTGACTTGGCGATCCGGCGATCCAGCAGGCCCGCGCGCGTCAGCGCACCGGCGGCAGCGGAAAGCGCGGCGGCGCGCCAGCCGGGTCGCCGTCGGTGCGCTCGAGCGCATACAGCCACGCGAGCAGGTCGGCAACCGCCTGGTAAAGCTGCGGCGGAATCCGGTCGTCGAGATCGACCTGCATCAGCAGCGACACCATCTCCGGCGCGGTATGCACGTAGAGCCCCGCGTCGCGGGCGCGCGCGACGATCATGTCGGCCACCGCGCCGTAGCCCTTCGCGATCACGCGCGGCGCGGCGCGCGTCGCGGTGCTCGACGTCGATTTCCATCACGGCAACGGCACGCAGGACATCTTCTACGACCGATCGGACGTGCTGTTTGCGTCGATTCACGGCGAGCCTTCG
>NZ_JAAGPL010000170.1:0-19127 GCF_017104785.1 Burkholderia sp. Ac-20353
TCGGGCGCGATGTGGCACCCGTGACGCCCGCGGCGACGCCTGGCGCGGCACCGTCCACGCCGGCTGGCCCGTCCGTGGCAGCCGGCAAACCATCGGACGCCGTCGCGCTCGACGAGCGTCCGCCGATGCAGGATTGACCGGCCGTGCGTCGCGCGTCATCGCCGCCCGACGCCGCCGTCCATGCTATTGACGCAGCGCATGATGCAAATGATGCGCTGCTTTTCTTATTCGTTTGTTCTTCATCCCGTCCGCAGCCATGCACGACAAAATCCTGATTCTCGACTTCGGTTCGCAAGTCACCCAACTGATCGCGCGGCGCGTCCGCGAAGCGCACGTCTACTGCGAGATCCACCCGAACGATGTGTCCGACGAATTCGTCCGCGAGTTCGCGCCGAAGGCGGTGATCCTGTCGGGCAGCCACGCGAGCACGTACGAAGACCATCAACTGCGCGCGCCGCAGGCGGTGTGGGATCTCGGCGTGCCGGTGCTCGGCATCTGCTACGGCATGCAGACGATGGCCGTGCAGCTCGGCGGCAAGGTCGAGTGGAGCGATCATCGCGAGTTCGGCTACGCGGAAGTGCGTGCGCAAGGCCATACGCGACTCCTGAGCGGCATCGAGGATTTCACGACGGCCGAAGGCCACGGGATGCTGAAGGTCTGGATGAGCCACGGCGACAAGGTTGCCGAGCTGCCGCCGGGCTTCAAGCTGATGGCATCGACGCCGAGCTGCCCGATCGCCGGCATGGCCGACGAGGCGCGCGGCTACTACGCGGTGCAGTTCCACCCGGAAGTCACGCACACCGTGAAGGGGCGCCAGATGCTCGAGCGTTTCGTGCTCGAGATCGCCGGCGCGAAGCCGGACTGGGTCATGCGCGACCACATCGAGGAAGCCGTTGCGCGCATCCGTGAACAGGTGGGCGACGAGGAAGTGATCCTCGGCCTGTCGGGCGGTGTCGATTCGAGCGTCGCGGCCGCGCTGATCCATCGCGCGATCGGCGACCAGCTGACCTGCGTGTTCGTCGACCACGGCCTGCTGCGCCTGAACGAAGGCCAGATGGTGCTCGACATGTTCGAGGGCCGCCTGCATGCGAAGGTCGTGCACGTCGATGCGTCGGCGCAGTTCCTCGGCCATCTGGCTGGCGTGACGGACCCGGAGCAGAAGCGCAAGATCATCGGCCGCGAGTTCGTCGAGGTGTTCCAGGCCGAGGCGCAGAAGCTGTCGAAGGCGAAATGGCTCGCGCAGGGCACGATCTATCCGGATGTGGTCGAATCGGGCGGCACGAAGACGAAGAAGGCGACGACGATCAAGAGCCACCACAACGTCGGTGGCCTGCCGGAAACGCTTGGCCTGAAGCTGCTCGAGCCGCTGCGCGACCTGTTCAAGGACGAAGTGCGCGAACTCGGCGTCGCGCTCGGCCTGCCGCCGGAAATGGTGTACCGTCATCCGTTCCCGGGCCCGGGCCTCGGCGTGCGGATCCTCGGCGAAGTGAAACGCGAGTACGCGGACCTGCTGCGCCGCGCGGACGCGATCTTCATCGAGGAACTGCGCAACACGACCGCGACCGCGCAGGATGCGGCGGCCGGCCTGTGCGGCGAAGCCGACGTCGGCAAGAGCTGGTACGACCTCACGAGCCAGGCGTTCGCGGTGTTCCTGCCGGTGAAGTCGGTCGGCGTGATGGGCGACGGCCGCACGTACGACTACGTGACGTCGCTGCGCGCGGTGCAGACGACCGACTTCATGACCGCACACTGGGCGCATCTGCCGTACGCGCTGCTCGGCCGCGCGTCGAACCGGATCATCAACGAGGTGCGCGGGATCAACCGGGTCGTGTACGACATTTCCGGGAAGCCGCCGGCGACGATTGAGTGGGAGTGAGGGGTTTTTTAAAATTCCTTTAAAATCAACTGGTTGTGGTGCGTCTTTAATGGCGCGCGCCCAATTTTAAATTCGCTAGTGCAGGTTCGTAAGCCCTTGAGAAATATGAGAACTCCAAAAGTGCATCCGAACCTGCTACGACACCGGGCAGCCGCAATTTGACGGTATTTCTGACGGTATAGGCGGGCAGTATGCGTAGAGGCTCGCTTGATACCGTCAACGACGTTGACGGTAGAAATTCGACTGTACCCGCGGCTTCGTAACGGCGGGAGGTCAACTCTGGTTCTGACGCCTGCTGGTGGCCGCCGGCCGTCGCCCGCACGGGGTTCGTCTTTGCTGGTTAGAGCTCACTTATAGTGACTGATTTCTATCTTTTTTAAACCAGCAGCGGTTGGCTAGAGTTTGTCGAAGGTGTATTTTGAGCACTATGAGTGATCAAAATCATCGAAAGCTAAACCATCTGCTGTCAGAACTCAGTGATGCCACCCTGGTTTCCAGTCGGTGGCTGCGAGCACATGGCTACACCAGTAGCCTCGTCGCACGGTACGTGGCCAGCGGCTGGCTAGTCTCGCCGGCGCGCGGCGTCTACATGAGGAAGGGCGGGCGCCTGCAATGGGGCGGTGTGGTCCGGAGCCTTCAATTCGACGAGGGGTTGTCGCTGCATGTCGGCGGGCGCTTTGCGCTGGCCATGCAGGGCCATGAGCATTACCTGCGCCTCGGCGAAGCCGGTACGATCACGCTCTATGGGCCGAACCGGCTGCCGGGATGGGTGGGCAAACTGCCGTTGGAGGAGCGCTTCGAGTTTAATGGCAACGGGCCATTCGACTGGCCCGTACTGCAGTTCACGCACGATGCCTCCGAGAAGGTACTGCTCGACCGGGGGCTGACATGGCAAGAGGCCAGTCCGAGCACGGGTGCCTTGGCTTGCTCGACGCCGGAGCGGGCCGTGCTGGAGTTGTGCGACGACGTATCGGACGCAGCCTTGGTTTACGAGGCGGATGCTTTGATACAGGCCATGACCACGTTGCGGCCGCAGCGGGTGGGTATGCTGTTGCGCCATTGCCGCAGCATCAAGGCAAAGCGGCTGTTTCTGGCATTGTCCGAACGCCATCGGCATGCGTGGCTGTCGCATGTGCCACTTGATGGTGTTGACCTGGGCCGGGGCAAGCGTGCGCTGGTCCCTGGCGGGCGCTTGCATCCGACCTATCAGATCACATTGCCTGGAGACCTGGATGAGCACCTGGGATAAGCGCTACACCGACCGGGTGCAATTGCTGGTCGAGATCCTGTCAGTGCTGGCGCAGGAGTCGCGCTTCGCGTCCGTCCGCTGCAACTTCAAGTGCAGTCGTCGGCGGGAGAGAGTACCGGATCGGTAACGCGGTTGGTGGCCAGTCGCGGCCGAGCGCGCGTGCAGATCGAGACGACGCCGGTCATGCGCGGCACTGTGCATCCGGTGCGCACCATGGTGGTCAGGCCGAAGGTGGAGGAGGTGTTTGGTTTCGCCTCTGCCCAAGTGCTGGATTTCGCTGATCTCTATGCCGGTAAGCTCGCCGCCGCGTTGTCGCGGCAGCATCCGCGCGACCTGTTCGATGTCGGTCTGCTGTTGGAGGACGAGCGGGCGAACGATGTGCTCTGGCGGACTTTTCTCGTGTATCTGACCTGCAGCCCCAAGCCTGCCTGGGAAATGCTGGCGCCTCGAGTACCGGCGGATTTCTCGGCAACGTTCGACGCGCACTTCAGGGGCATGACGTCCGAGCCGGTCAGCGCTGAAGCGTTGCTGGAAAGCCGCGAGCGTTTGCTGGCACGCGTGGCGGGTTGGTTGGACGAACCTTCGCGGGCGTTTCTTCGATCAGTGGAGGACGAGAAGCCGGACTTCGACCTTATCGGGCTTGAGCATGCGAGTGAGCTACCGGGTGTGCGGTGCAAGTTGCATAACCTGGCCCAGCGGACTGCGGCCAAGCGCGAGGCTGATCGCCAGGAGCTTGAACAAACGCTGGAGCGGATTGCAATGCGAACCGCGTGAACCGCGTGTGCAGAACTTGTCGACGCTCTTTTCCAGGCACAGAGGGCGTCGATTCTCGAGGGTGATCCGGCGAAAGCCAGCAGTTGCGCGCGACGCAGCGCCGCACTCACTCGTACCGCAGCGCCTCCGCCGGGCGTACCCGCGCGCTGCGCCAGCTCGGATACAGCGTCGCGAGCGACGACATCAGGAATGCAACCACACCGACTTCGATCACGTCGCTCGCGACGAGCTTCGACGGCAGTTCGCTGAGGAAATAGACCGACGGCGTCAGGAACTGGATGCCGAACGTGTGTTCGATCGCGGGCAGCAGCCATGGAATGCTCGCTGAAATCGCACAGCCGAGTGCGACGCCCGCCATCGTGCCGACGAGGCCGATCGTCATCCCCTGGATCATGAAGATCTTCGTGATCGAGCCGGGCTGCGCGCCGAGCGTGCGCAGGATCGCGATGTCCGCCTGCTTTTGCGTGACCGTCATCACGAGCGACGAAACGAGATTGAATGCAGCCACTGCGATGATCAGCAGCAGGATCACGAACAGCATGCGCTTCTGCAACTGCTCGGCGACGAACCATGTCCTGTTTTGCCGCGTCCAGTCGCGGATATAGAGGTCACCGGACAGCGATCGCGACAACTGCAGCGCGATCTCCGGCGCGCGCTCCATGTCGTCGACGCGCAGCCGCACACCTGTCGGCGCCGCGAAATGGAATAGCGTCTGCGCGTCGCCGATGTGGATGAAGGCGAGCGCGCTGTCGTACTGGTAGTGCCCGGATTCGAACGTGCCGACCACCGTGAATTGCTTGAATTGCGGCAGCAGTTCGCGCATTGGCGACGCGCCACCCGGTGCGAAGAACGTCAGCCGGTCGCCGACCTGGACCTGCAGGTTGGCGGCGAGCGCGGATCCGAGCACGATCCCGAGTTCGCCCGGAACGAGCGCGTCGAGGCGGCCGCTCTTCATGTCTTTCGCGATATCCGACACGCGGGGCTCGAGCCGCGGATCGATGCCGCGCAATGCGACCCCCGTCACCTTGCCTGCGTGCGTAAGCAGCGCCTGGGCCTCGACGTAGGGCGCCGCAGCCTTGACCGACGGGTTGCGCAGCGATTCGTCGGCGGTTCGCATCCAGTCCGGCATCGTTCCGGTCGGCGAGAAGATCTCGACGTGCGCGAGCACCGACAGCATGCGGTCGCGCACTTCGCTCCTGAACCCGTTCATCACGGACAGCACGATGATCAGCGCGGCCACCCCGAGCGCAATGCCCGCCATCGACACGGCGGCGATGAACGAAATGAAGCCGTTGCCGGTCGTGCGTTTGCCGGCGCGCGTATAGCGCAGGCCGATCTGCCATTCGTACGGGAGTTTCAACCGGATTTCCTCTGGGCACGCGATGCATGAAGCCGAGCATTCTAGCGAATCCCGTTTGAGCGACTTGTTCGGAATTGTTGAGCCCGCGTAGAGGGGGCGTCGCGCCCTTCACGCTAATCGTGCGCACCGAGCCGGAATACGCTGCGCAGCTCGTCGTGATTGTGCACGTTGAGCTTGCGATAGATCTTGCGCACGTGATCGACGACCGTGCTGTCGCGCAGCGCGAAGCCACGGGCGATCTCGCTGTGCGAATGGCCGAGCACGAGTTGCGTGCAAAGCTGGCGCTGGCGCTCGGTCAGGCCGAACTGGAAGCCGAGCCGTTCGATTTCCAGCTCGAGCGGCGGAAAGTGCTCGATGTAGACGACGATCGCGAAATCGCGCCGCAATGCGCCCGCGTCGGCGAAGCGATAGGCCTTGAAGCGGAAGCGGCCGGCCGTATTGCGGCGTTCGAGCGTCGCGGGCGGCGCGGGGTAGCCGTGCCAGATCCGGTTCACGTTCGACAGCAGCGGCACGAGCCAGTCCGGCAAGCGGTCGTGATGGTAAAACGCGAGCGGTTCGCCGGCCGCGAGCGACAGCATCCGGATGCTGTCTGCGTTGTGCAGCAGCAGCCGGCCCGTTTCGTCGACGACGACGATCGCGGACAGGCTGCCTTCCGCTTCGTGAAGCGGCGCTTGCACGGGCCGCGACAGCGCATGCGCGAGATGCCGGGCAATGGGCTCGAGGTCGCGATGATTCTTTTCGGAGAACGGACGACTTCCTGACGATCGGGACAGCTGCAGGCTGCCCCAGCCACGCGTGCCGTCGGTCGCGGTCAGTTCGAGACAGTGGCGCATCGACACCGGCTGCCACAGGTCCGCATACATCGCGCTCGACAGCAGCGCATCGTCGTAGTGGACGCTGTTGTCGAAACCGCGTCCGCGGCGCATCGCATCGATGAACGTGACGCCGAGCACTTCCTGCCGCGTGGTGTTGTGGACGTCCGCGAAATACGCGGGCAGCTTCGTGTAGACCGTATCGTTCTCGCTGTATACGTCTGTCAGTGCGTATTGCTCGTCGGCGTAGAAGAACATCCCCCAGTCGGCGCCGACGATATGCCGCGCGGCTTCAATCACATGAGGAATCACGAGGCGCGGCTCGACACCGAGCGAACAGAGCCGCCGAATGTGACTCGCCAGCGCGACGTGCTTGTCAGACATGAAGGCGCTCCTCGACCGTGCTGCGGATGCGCTTTCGAGCAGGCAATGGGGCGGCCGTTCGCGCGTTCCGCAACCTCTGTCCAGCTTAGGCGCCCAACTTGACAACTGCCGCAGTTGCCCCCTTTCAAGGGGGCGTCAAATCGTCAAGTGATCCCTATCATTGCCCCATTCCAGCCGCATTCACGCCACGGACGCGTTGTCGGGACGCGCATGCGGAATTCGTCCGATGCAACGCGATGGCGGCAGGAGTATCCGATTCGCAATGCGGCGACACGCGCGAGCAACACGATTCGAAACGCGCGACATGGCTGCATCGCGATTGCGCGCATGACGAAGCGCTGGCCCGGGGGGAAACGGAGGAGGGGCAAGTCACGGATGAGCGACGATACCGCGCGCATGCGAGCCGACCGGTGAGGACCTGTCGATCGCGGGGCCGGCGCGGCGCACGTCACGATCGACGTGACGGCGCCGGGTGCAGCGGCACGAACGCGGGGCGTCGAAATGCGCGGACGGCGGGATATCAGTGCCGCTCGCGTCGTAGGTGTCGTATTGCTGCTTCATGTGAGGTGCCACGATGAAGGCCATGTACAGCGCGGCGCTGGCCGCGGTTTGCGTGCTGGGCGCGGTGGGGCTCGCGCAGGCGCAGGAGGGGAGCGCACCGGCGTCGACGACGCCATCCGATTCCGCGATCAGTGCAACGTCGGTGGGCGGCATGCCCAGTGCCGGTACGCAGGCGGGCAGCCCGGCCGGGCTCACGCGTGCGCAGGTCAAGGAAGAACTCTTCCGAGCACAGAAGTCGGGCGAGCTCGATCGCCTCAACCGGTTCTATGGCGGCAGTTAGCGGGAGACCGACGTGATGGTGTAGCGCGGCCGCTGCGATACGCGGCCGCATTGCTTTCTGGCGCTGAACACCAGGCAATGCGTAGTGATGGGGCACGTTCACGCATCGCCGGCATGGATACAGAAGCACCGCCGTAAACGGGGGAGGAACAATCACCGTACAAGCACGCCGCGAGCATGCCGTCAATCCTATGTCGAGCATTCTTTCGAAGGGCCTGTCACACGCGCGTCACCCTGCTAGAATTCGGCTGCCGCATTGTTTCGATTGACCGATGAGATTGCTTGACGCCCTGGTCGAACAGCGTATTGCCGCCGCCGCCGCGCGGGGCGAGTTCGACGATTTGCCAGGTACCGGCGCACCGCAGGCGCTGGACGACGACGTTCTCGTGCCCGAAGAGGTGCGGGTGGCCAACCGTATTCTGAAGAATGCGGGCTTCGTGCCGCCGGCCGTCGAACAACTGCGCGCGCTGCGCAATCTGCATGACGAGCTGCGCGCGGTCAGCGACCGTGCGACGCGTTGCCGGCTGCAGGCGAAGATGCTGGCGCTCGACATGGCGCTCGAATCGCTGCGCGGTGGCCCGATGACGATGCCGCGCGAATACTGCCGCCGCATCGCCGAGCGCCTGTGCGAGCGCGGGCTCGACGACGCAGCCGCCGAAGCGGGGCCGATGTGACGTCCGACCTGCTGCCGGGCGCGCCTGCCGAATCCACGACCGAGACTCCCTTGTCCGCTGCCGCGCCGGTATCGGCGCGCGACATGCATTTCATGCGCCTCGCGCAGGCCGCCGCCGAGGAAGCGCGTGCTGCCGGCGAAGTGCCGGTCGGCGCGGTGCTCGTGCGCGGCGACGAGGTGATCGCACGCGGCTTCAATCATCCGATCTGCGGGCACGACCCGTCCGCGCACGCTGAAATGGCCGCGCTGCGCATGGCGGCCCAGCAGCTGCAGAATTACCGGATGCCCGGTTGCGAGCTGTACGTGACGCTCGAGCCGTGCCTGATGTGCGCAGGCGCGATCATGCATGCGCGGATCGCGCGCGTCGTGTACGGCGCGCCGGACCCGAAGACGGGCGCATGCGGCAGCGTGATCGATGTATTCGCGAATCCGCAGCTCAATCACCACACCGACGTGGTCGGCGGCGTGCTGGCCGACGAGTGCGGCGCCGCGCTGAAGTCGTTCTTCGCGGAGCGCCGCCGTGTGTTGCGCGAAGCCCGGCTCGCGCGCGATCAGGCGGCCGACCCGTCGTGACCCGGTGCGGCGCCGGCGTGAACCCGGCGCGGTTCCGGCCCTCTAAGCTGGTTTGATCACCGACACGTCCCGCCCATGTCCGTCCCGTCCGACGCATCCTATTCCATCCGCCTGCTGGCGCCGTCCGGCTACCCGCACGATCCTGACGCAATCAACCGCGCGCTCGAACGCCTGAGCGGCGCGCAGCACCGCATCGAGAACATCGAGGCGACGCAGCGCCGCTACCAGCGCTTCGGCGGCACCGACGGCGAACGGGCGGGGGATCTGAACCGGCTCGCCGATCCCGAGCGGCCATTGCCCGATATCGGGATCGCGGTGCGCGGCGGCTATGGCGCGGCGCGCATCCTGCACGGGCTCGACTACCGCGGCCTCGAACGCCGGCTGCGCGACCAGCCGATCGCGCTCGTCGGCCACAGCGATTTCACGGCGATCCAGCTCGCGCTGTACGCGAAGGCGCGGATCAAGACGTTCGGCGGCCCGATGCTGTCCGCCGATTTCGGCGCGGAGACGCCGAGCGACTTCACGATGAAGCACTTCTGGCAGACGATTGCGCAGCCGTCCACGACGATCGTCGCGGAGGCGCCGCAGGTGCAGAGCGTCAATGTGTCCGGCACGCTGTGGGGCGGCAACCTGGCGATCCTCACGTCGCTCGTCGGCACGCCGTACATGCCCGATATCGACGGCGGCATCCTGTTTATCGAGGACGTCAACGAACAGCCGTTCCGGATCGAACGGATGATCTACCAGCTTCATCTATCGGGGCTGCTCGCGCGCCAGCAGGCGCTCGTGATCGGCCAGTTCACCGGCGGGCGGCCGTTCGAATACGACAACGGCTACGACATGCAGGCGATGCTCGAGCAGGTGCGCGCGGTGATCGGCATTCCGGTCGTCACCGGGCTGCAGTTCGGCCACGTGCCCGACCTCGTGACGCTGCCGTTCGGCGCGCACGCGCAGCTCGTCGCGAACGCGCACGGCTTCCGGCTGACGCTGTCCGACTATCCGCATCTCGGCTGACGGCGGGCGGCGCACGAACGACAAAGGCGGGCTTCCCATACGGGATTCCCGCCTTTTTCTTTTTGCCGCACCCGCACATACACACCGTCTGACACGCACTATCTGCGCCGCTGTATGGGCGCGTATGGGCGTTTTCGCTACACTGGGCCGTCGTTCGAACTGGCTCGCGGGGGCGCCGCTCAGCCGGTGCGGGCGCGGTGGCCCGCTGGCCGGGCCGATCGATACCCATTATTTCAGCAAGTTTTCGTCGTACATCGAACCATGTCACTCGATTCCAACTACCCACGCGATCTGATCGGCTACGGCCGCCACCCCGTGCAGGCGAACTGGCCCGGGCGGGCGCGCGTCGCCGTGCAGTTCGTGCTGAACTACGAGGAGGGCGGCGAGAACTGCGTGCTGCACGGCGATCCGGGCTCCGAGCAGTTCCTGTCGGAAATCGTCGGCGCGGCCGCGTATCCGGACCGCCACATGAGCATGGAGTCGATCTACGAATACGGGTCGCGCGCCGGCGTGTGGCGGATCCTGCGCGAGTTCGAGAAGCGCGGGCTGCCGCTGACCGTGTTCGGCGTCGGCATGGCGATCGAGCGGCATCCGGAGCTCGCGCGCGCGTTCGTCGAGCTCGGCCATGAAATCGCGTGCCACGGCTGGCGCTGGATTCATTACCAGAGCATGACGCCCGAGCTCGAGGCCGAGCACATGCGGCTAGGCATGGAGGCCATCGAGCGCGTGACCGGCGAGCGGCCGCTCGGCTGGTATACGGGCCGCGACAGCCCGAACACGCACCGGCTCGTCGCCGAATACGGCGGCTTCCTGTACGACTCCGACAACTACGGCGACGACCTGCCGTTCTGGATGGACGTCGAAGTGTCGGGCGGCGGCACGACACCGCAACTGATCGTCCCGTACACGCTCGACACCAACGACATGCGCTTCGCGACGCCGCAGGGCTTCAACACGGCGGACCACTTCTTCCACTACCTGCGCGACGCATTCGACGTGCTGTACGAGGAAGGCGACGAGGCGCCGAAGATGCTGTCGATCGGCATGCACTGCCGCCTGCTCGGTCGCCCGGGCCGCTTCCGCGCGCTGCAGCGTTTCCTCGATCACATCGAGAAGCACGATCGCGTGTGGGTGACGCGGCGTGTCGATATCGCGCGTCACTGGCGTGAACATCATCCGTACCAGGCCAATCAACGGAACGAAAGGAAAGCATGAAGGCGATGCGTTACACGTTGGAGCAACTGAACACGATGGCGACGGGCGCATTCGTTGCGGCGCTGTCGGGAATCTTCGAACATTCGCCGTGGGTCGCCGAGGCGGCCGCGGGCGAGCGGCCGTTCGCGAGCATCGACGCGCTGCACGAGATGATGTTGGGCGCGGTGGAGGCGGCAGGCGTTGCGCGCCAGCTCGCGCTGATCAACGCTCACCCGGAGCTGGCGGGCAAGGCTGCGGTGCGCGGCGAGCTGACTGCCGAATCGACGCGCGAGCAGAGCGGCGCGGGGCTCGACCAGTGCACGCAGGACGAGTTCGACAGGCTGCTGACGCTGAACCGCACCTATCGCGAGAAGTTCGGATTCCCGTTCATCCTCGCGGTGCGCGGCTATGATCGCCACGGCATCATCGCGAACTTCGAGTCGCGCGTGAACCATACGCGCACGGAAGAAATGCGCGCGAGCCTCGACCAGATCTACCGGATCGCACGTTTCCGGCTCGACGACCTGATCGACGCGTGACAGCTCAATACAGCCTGCTGCGTGGCAGCGGTAATTTCGCAATACTGACCAAGGACACATCATGGCAATCCCGCTTCTCGACCCCAACGCACCGGACTTCACGCGGCGCTACGTGAATCTCGCGGACCCGCGTCTCGGTGCGCAGGCGCTCGAGGCCAGCGACGATTTCTTCGCGCCGAAGGAGCGCATGCTGAACCCCGAGCCGGCGGTGTTCATCCCCGGCAAGTACGACGACCACGGCAAGTGGATGGACGGCTGGGAAACGCGTCGCAAGCGCACGACGGGCTACGACTGGTGCATCGTCAAGCTCGCGCGCCCGGGTGTGATCAAGGGCTTCGACATCGACACGAGCCACTTCACCGGCAACTTTCCGCCGGCCGCGTCGATCGAGGGCGCGTACGTGGCCGACGGCGCGCCGACGCATGCGACCGAGTGGGTCGAGATCGTGCCGTCGACGACGCTGCAGGGCAACAGCCACCACTATGTCGACGCAAGCGACGCGCGGGCATTCACGCACCTGCGCGTGAACATTTATCCGGACGGCGGCATCGCGCGGTTGCGCGTGTACGGCCAGCCGCAGCTCGACTGGGCGGGCGCGAGTGCGACCGAGCAGTTCGATCTCGCGGCGATGGAAAACGGCGGCTACGTGGTCGCCGCGAACAATCAGCATTTCGGCGTCGCATCGAACCTGCTGCTGCCGGGCCGCGGCGTGAACATGGGCGACGGCTGGGAAACCCGCCGCCGCCGCGAGCCGGGCAACGACTGGGCGATCATCGCGCTCGCGCAGCCAGGCGTGATCCGCAAGATCGAAGTCGACACCGCGTTCTTCAAGGGCAACTATCCGGACCGCTGCTCGATCCAGGCCGCATACGTGACGGGTGGCACCGACAGCTCGCTGATCACGCAGTCGATGTTCTGGCCGGTGCTGCTTAGCGAGCAGAAGCTGCAGATGGACAAACAGCATTACTTCGAGCACGAGCTCGCGTCGCTCGGCCCCGTCACGCACGTGCGCCTGAACATCATTCCGGACGGCGGCGTGTCGCGCCTGCGCCTGTGGGGGACGCTCGACAAATGAAGACGCTTGCAATCGAACCGCTGACGAAGGAAGCGTTCGCGCCGTTCGGCGACGTGATCGAGACGGAAGGCGCGAAGCAGATCCCGATCAACCTCGGCACGACGATCCGCTTTCATGATCTCGCGAAGGTCGACGTCGACGACGAAGGCGGCCGCACGCTCGTGAACCTGTTTCGTGGCCAGCCGCGCACGCTGCCGTTCGAGGTGAAGATGCTCGAGCGGCATCCGCTCGGCAGCCAGGCGTTCGTGCCGCTGAACGACCAGCCGTATCTCGTCGTCGTCGCGCCCGCGGGCGAACTCGACCCCGCGCAGATCCGCGCGTTCGTGACGAGCGGCTGGCAGGGCGTCAACTACGCGAAGGGCGTGTGGCATCACCCGCTGATCGCGCTCGGCGACGTCAGCGACTTCATCGTCGTCGATCGCGGCGGGGAAGGGCTGAATCTCAACGAGCAGGACCTGCAGGAATCGCTGTGGTTGACCGAGGAGGCGCTCGTTGCGCTGACGGTCTGATCGGACGGACGCAGTGGTGAACCGAAGCCCGCGCATCGAGCGCGGGTTTTTTTGTTGGCGCTTGATGCACAGTCGATGCGCATTGAATTTCCCGTTTCTTGCAATCCGAATGAAGGGATTGTTATGCTCCGTCGTCGGCCTGAAACGTGATGAAGGCATCGGGGGATCAAATGAGCGAATTGGAAAGGGACACCGGGGAGGTGCCCGCCCAGGTAGCCACGCGGAAGGAAACGGCATCTGGCGGCAAAAAGAAGGTCGGTCTCGTTGCCCAGATGACGGGCCTTATTACCCTGTTGGTTCTTGTCACTACCGTCAGCTTCAACGCTGGCAAGAAGGTGGCGGACGACGCGCGGGACAAGCTGAATGCCGAGCTGTCGGCGGACAATCGCGGATTGCGGCGGCAAGTCGAGCAACTGGAGAGCGACCGGAATGTCGATCATCAGCGAGTGCAGGATGCCGAAGTGGCGCTGGCCGCGGCTCGTAAGGATCTCAAGTCGGAGCGCGACCTGAACCTGGCTGCACAGCAACAAATTGCGCAGTTGTCGATGCAGCTCGGCAAAGCGTCGACCTGTGCACCGATCTTGAGCCAGATCAACGCGATTCAGGACGCGCTGGCAGGGCGTAACGGATTCGGGATGGAGAGCCCGCCGACCGGCGAAAAGCGTGCGGAGCTTCTGCAACGGCTGGACGGCTGGCAAAAGCAATTGGCGGCATGTCGTTGACGATCCTTCGCGGTCGCTGTCGATCCGCCGGCATCCGTCATGCAACATACAAAACGGGCCCGCGTGGGCCCGTTAACGGAGAGGGGGAGCGTCCGGCGTGTTACTTCGCCGCACCACCCTCGAACCACGCGGCGAGCTTCGTGCGCTCGTCGTCGGTCATGTGCGTGACGTTGCCGATCGGCATCGCCTTCAGGCGCACGGCCTGTTCGTAGATCCGCTGCGCATTCTTCGACACTTCGTCCGGCGTGTCGAACATCACGCCGGCGGGCGCGCTGCCCATCAGCGTCGGCTTCGACGAGTGGCACTCGACGCAGCGCTGCTGCAGGATCGGCATGATGTCGTTGATCACGACCTTCGGCGCGTTCGCGGCCTGCGCTTCCGGCGCGACCGGCTTCGGCATCGTCCAGACCAGCGCGCCCGACAGCAGCGCGACGCCGCCGATCGGCAGGTACCACAGCTGCTTGCCGCGGTGGCGCATCACGAAGAACTGGCGGATCAGCGCGCCGGCCAGCATGATCAGCACGAGCACGACCCAGTTGAACTTGTTCGTATACGTCATCGCATAGTGGTTCGACAGCATCGCGAACACGACCGGCAGCGTGAAGTACGTGTTGTGCACCGAGCGCTGCTTGCCGCGCTTGCCGTAGATCGGGTTCGGCTCCTCGCCCTTGAGCATCTTGTCGACCATCTTGCGCTGGCCGGGGATGATCACGAAGAACACGTTCGCCGACATGATCGTCGCGAGCATCGCGCCGACGATCAGATATGCGGCACGGCCGGCGAAGATGTGGCACGCGAGGTACGCGGCGACGACGACGTAGATGCCGACGCAGATCCCGAGCACGCGGTCGTTGGTGCCGAGGATGCGGCACAGCGAGTCGTAGACGATCCAGCCGGCCGCGAGGAAGCCGAGCGCGGACGCAACCGCGACCACCGGGCCCATGTCGAGTACGCTCTTGTCGATCAGGTACGTGTTCGGCGCGAGCAGGTACAACACGAAGAACAGCGAGAAGCCCGACAGCCAGGTCGTATACGACGGCCACTTCGACCAGTGCAGGTCGTCCGGCATTTCCGGCGGGGCGACCGTGTACTTCTGCATGTTGTAGAAACCGCCGCCGTGCACGTGCCACAGCTCGCCGAACACACCGCGCTTGCGCTGGTTCGGGTCGGTCGGCGGTTTCAGGCTGTTGTCGAGCGCGACGAAATAGAAGGACTCGCCGATCCACGCAATGGCGACGATGACGTGCAGCCATCGCAGCGCGAGGTTCAGCCAGTCGGTGATGAAGCCTTCCATGAAACTCCTCCAGACTCAGATCGTTATCGTGATGCGGGCGGCCGATACGGTGTCAGCTGCCGCGATAGGTGCTGTACGACCACGGCGACACGAGCAGCGGCACGTGGTAGTGCGAACTGGCGTCGGCGATGCCGAAGCGCAGCACGACGCGATCGACGAAACGGGGTTCGGGCACCTTCACGCCGATCGCTGCGAAGTAATCGCCCGCGTGGAACACGAGTTCGTATTCGCCGGCGGCGAGCGCGGCGCCTTCGAGCAGCGGCTCGTCGCAGCGGCCGTCGCTATTGGTCAGCACGGTCTTGATCGCGCGGCGCGAATCGCCGTCCAGCGCGTACAGGTCCACCTTGAGTGCGGCGCCGGGACGGCCGTGCGCCGTATCGAGTACGTGGGTAGTGAGCTTTCCCATTCGCAATTGTCCTTGTGTGAATGCGAGGTTCGGCGGCGGCCCGATCCAATGAACTGTGCGGCGGATCGAGGCTCCACGTCACGTGGCTACATACCCGTCGGCGAGTTGAAGCGAGCGCCGTGCAGGCATTGTAAGAAGGTTCCCCGTGCAAAACCGCGAGCGATAGCAAAGATAATGCGCCGCGCATGAGCGGCTGTCGACGGCGCGAAAAAACGCCGGCGTAACGCGCTTTCGCCCACCTCCGGCCCGGTGCCGGACGCCACGGCGCGCGGGCTTCGCGCATACCATATCGAAACCGTGAACGTGGGTATTCGGGATCGCGCATTGTGTGCCGCACGCGCTTGCGCGATCCTGCCGCCTTGCACGTCGGCTCCGGCCGGCGCGTACCCCGAAGACGGCGAGCACGCCGGGTAACCGGGCCAGGGCGTTCGAACGGACGCAGGCACCGGGCGTGCCGCGAATCAGCGTTCGAACGGCTTTGCGACTGCCCTCAGGACTACCCTGGGGCTGACCGACGCGGAGAACGCATGACAATCGAGCAGCATTCCGGCGCGCACGCACGCGCGCCGCACAACACCTCATCCCGCCCCAGGACCCTGCTGGTCAAGCACGCCGACGTGCTCGTGACCATGGACGACACGCGCCGCGAACTGCGTGACGCGGGGCTCTACATCGAAGACAACCGGATCGTCGCGGTCGGCCCGACCGCCGAGCTGCCGGACACGGCCGATGAAGTGCTCGACCTGCGCGGCCACCTCGTGATCCCGGGGCTCGTGAACACCCATCACCACATGTACCAGAGCCTGACGCGCGCGATTCCGGCCGCGCAGAACGCCGAGCTGTTCGGCTGGCTCACGAACCTGTACCGGATCTGGGCCCACCTGACGCCGGAGATGATCGAGGTGTCGACGCTGACCGCGATGGCCGAGCTGCTGCAGTCCGGCTGCACGACGTCGAGCGATCATCTGTACATCTATCCAAACGGCAGCCGGCTCGACGACAGCATCGCGGCCGCGCAGCGGATCGGCATGCGCTTTCACGCGAGTCGCGGCGCGATGAGCGTCGGCCAGCGCGACGGCGGCCTGCCGCCGGACTCGGTCGTCGAGCGCGAGCCGGACATCCTGCGCGACGCGCAGCGGCTGATCGAGACCTACCACGACGAAGGGCGCTACGCGATGCTGCGGGTCGTCGTCGCGCCGTGCTCGCCGTTCTCGGTGAGCCGCGAACTGATGCGCGACGCCGCGCAGCTCGCGCGCGAATACCGCGTGTCACTGCACACGCACCTCGCGGAAAACGTCAACGACATCGCGTACAGCCGCGAGAAGTTCGGGATGTCGCCCGCCGAATACGCGGAGGATCTCGGCTGGGTCGGGCACGACGTGTGGCATGCGCACTGCGTGCAGCTCGACGACGCGGGCATTGGACTGTTCGCGCGCACGGGCACGGGCGTCGCGCATTGTCCGTGCTCGAACATGCGGCTCGCGTCGGGCATCGCGCCGGTGAAGAAGATGCGGCTCGCGGGCGTGCCGGTCGGGCTCGGCGTGGACGGCTCAGCGTCGAACGACGGCGCGCAGATGGTCGCGGAGGTGCGTCAGGCGCTGCTGCTGCAGCGGGTCGGCTTCGGCCCGGATGCGATGACCGCGCGCGACGCGCTCGAGATCGCGACGCTCGGCGGCGCGAAGGTGCTGAACCGCGACGACATCGGCGCGCTCGCGCCCGGCATGGCGGCCGACTTCGCGGCGTTCGACCTGCGTCAGCCGCTGTTTGCCGGCGCGCTGCACGATCCGGTCGCTGCGCTGGTGTTCTGCGCGCCGTCGCAGACGGCGTACACGGTGGTGAACGGGAAGGTCGTCGTGCGCGAAGGGCGGCTCGCGACGCTCGATCTGCCGCCCGTCATCGAACGCCATAACGCGCTCGCGCACGCGCTCGTCGAAGCGTCGCGCTGAGCGGCGCGGCCAGCGCGTGCCGTCAAGGCTCGATCAGCGTGCGGGTGGCCTCGGCGACGAGGCTGCGCAGCCAGCGCACTTCGTCGGAGTAATGGCAGCGTTCGTGCCAGAGCTGGTAGTACTGCATCGGCGGGAAGTCGAGCGGCGCCGGCACGACCGACAGCGGCAGGAACTTCGCGTAGTGGTCGGCGAACAGGCGCGTCGTCGTGAAGATCAGGTCGGACTTCACGAGCACATACGGCGCGAGGTTGAAGTATGGCAGTGTGACGACCACATGGCGCTTGAGGCGCTCGCGCGCGAGATGCACGTCGATCGCGCCGCGCTGGCCGACCGAGTACGGCGTCGGCGCGAGGTGCGGCGCGTTCAGGTACTGGTCGAGCGTGAGGCCGCCGCGCTTCGCGAACGGATGCGTGTTGCTCATCAGGCACACGATCTGGTCGACGAACAGGTTCGACAGGTGCAGTTGCTCAGGCGGTTCCGGCCAGTTGCCGACGACGATGTCGAGCTTGCCGTCCTCGAGTGCGAGTTCGTAGTCGAACGCCGGCCCGAGCGAGTGGAATTCGAGCGTCGCGTTCGGCGCGGCCTGGCGGAAGCGCTCGACGACGGTCGGCACGAACAGCACGTTCAGGTAGTCGGGGCAGCCGATCCGGTAGCAGCGGATCGACGTGGCCGGGTCGAAGTTGTGCTGCTGGAACTTGATGCGCTCGATCTCGCGCAGCGCGTTCTGGACGGGCTCGAGCAGGCGCAGCCCGTATTCGGTCGGCACCATGCCGGACTTGCCGCGCACGAGCAGCGGGTCGCCCGTGATGTCGCGCAGGCGCCGCAGCGCGGCGCTGATCGCCGGTTGCGACTGGTTCAGTTTGACGGCCGCGCGCGTGACGCTGCGCTCCATCAACAGGGTGTGCAAGACGCGCAAGAGGTACGTGTCGATCGCCTCGCGTTGCTGACTCATGATTTCTCCGTTTATATGTACGGGCTGATCGAGGAGGGGTGGGGGTATATGATTTTTAATATGAACGAAAAGCAGCGTCAAGAGATGGTTACCCGCACGCCGACCCGCACGCGTTCGCCCGCGCGGCGCTGACCGCGGCGGGAACGGTATGCGGGCAGGCGCACGGATACGCGATACGCGCATCCGTGCGCGAGTTCAGGGCGTGACGCGACGTGACGCAGTGCGCGCGTCAGTCGTCGATGCGCAGGCCGACTTTCAGCGTGACCTGCCAGTGGATCACCTGGTTGCCTTCGATGTGGCCGCGCGTCTCGGTCACCTGAAACCAGTGCAGGTTGTGCAGCGTCGCGGCGGCTTTCGCGATCGCATTGCGGATCGCGTCGTCGCTCGATTGCTGCGACGAGCCGGTCAGTTCGATCAGCTTGTAGACGTGGTCGCTCATGATGCGCTCCCTGTGTCGTGTAGGGTTCTGGCGCGGGTGCAGAATGGGGTGCGGAATGCGCCCGGCTAATTGAGTGATAGGTATGATGGCCGGCAAGTTCAACCCATATCGGAGACGAGGCATATCGTGGAAGTCGGATTTTGCGGACCGGGATTGATGGGCACGCCGATGATTCGGCATTTGCTGGCGGCGGGCCACCGGGTCGGCGTATGGAACCGCACGCGCGCGAAGGCGGACGCGCTGGTCGCCGACGGCGCGCATGTCGTCGACACGCCACGCGCGCTCGCGGAGCAGGTCGACACGGTGCTGCTGTGCGTGCTCGACGCGCGCGCGGTCGGCGACGTCGTGTTCGGCCCGGACGGCCTGCTGTCCGGTGCCGCGTCGGCACGGCGCGTGCGCCGGATCGTCGATCATTCGAGCATTCCGCCCGGCGTGACGCGCGAGTACGCCGCGCGCGCGGCGGAGCTCGGCGTCGGCTGGGTCGATGCGCCCGTGT
>NZ_JAAGPL010000171.1:0-18975 GCF_017104785.1 Burkholderia sp. Ac-20353
GACCTGGCCGCCCGGCCGCTCGCCGGCTTCGACGCCGCCACGGCCGGCTTCACGCTGTTCGCGGCGCCGCTGAGCCGCGTGCTCGACGTCGAGCTGAGCGCGCTCGAGGCGCAGGGACGGGGACAGATCGTGTCGAGCCCGCGCGTCGTCACGGCGGATCGCGCGAAAGCGATCGTCGAGCAGGGGGCCGAGCTTCCGTACCAGGCCAAGGTCGGCAATGGCGTGAGCGGCGTGCAGTTTCGCCGGGCGACGCTCAAGCTCGAGGTCGAGCCGCAAATCACGCCGGACGGGCGCGTCGTGCTCGACCTCGACGTGACGAAGGACAGCGTCGGCGAGCCAACCGCGGCCGGCCCCGCGATCCATACGAAACACGTGCAGACCCGCGTCGAAGTCGAGGACGGCGGGACGGTCGCGATCGGCGGGATTTACGAGCGCCTGGACCGGGACGATGTGACGCGCGTGCCACTCTTGGGCAAAATACCGGTTCTGGGTGCGCTGTTCCGGCACCGGGCGCGGCGCGAACAGCGCAACGAGCTGGTCGTCTTCATCACCCCGACCGTGGTCGGCAGGCGGTGCGGCGCGGCCGGCGCCGGCGTGCCGGACCCCGGCGATCCGGGCCCGGCCGCCGCCGGCCCAGGCTCGACAAGGCAGGCGCTTTGCCAGTAAGCTGCGCCACACACCAGCAAGATTGAAGCAGAGGAAGCCGTTGCAAGCGCGGGACCCACACGCAAACGTATTTTTCGTCGGCCTTATGGGGGCGGGTAAGACCACCGTAGGCCGCGCGGTCGCGCGCCGGCTCGACAGGACGTTCTTCGACTCCGACCACGAGATCGAGGCACGCACGGGCGCCCGCATCCCGATGATCTTCGAAATGGAAGGCGAGGCCGGGTTTCGCGACCGCGAAACGCAGGTGATTGCCGAGCTCACGCAGCGCGAGAACATCGTGCTCGCGACCGGCGGCGGCGCGGTGTTGCGACCCGAAAATCGCGATTGCCTGAAGACACACGGCATCGTCATCTATCTGCGCGCGAATCCGCACGATCTGTGGCTGCGCACGCGCAAGGACAAAAACCGGCCGCTGCTGCAGACCGAGGATCCGAAAGGGCGTCTCGAAGCGCTCTACGAGGTGCGGGATCCGCTGTACCGCGAATGCGCGGATTTCGTCATCGAGACGGGCCGCCCGTCGGTCAACGGGCTCGTCAACATGGTGTTGATGCAACTCGAACTGGCGGGAGTCGTCGCCAAGCCAATACAAGCATGATTACTGTCAACGTCGATCTGGGCGACCGCGCCTATCCGATTCATATTGGCGCCGGCCTCGTCGGCCGCACCGAACTGTTCGCTCCCCACATCAAGGGGTCGTCCGTCACGATCGTCACGAACACGACGGTCGATCCGCTCTACGGGGACGCGCTGCGCGCCGCGCTTGCGCCGCTCGGCAAGCGCGTGTCGACGGTCGTGCTGCCGGACGGCGAGGCGTACAAGAACTGGGAAACGCTGAACCTGATCTTCGACGGCCTGCTGACCGAACGCGCGGACCGCAAGACGACGCTCGTCGCACTCGGCGGCGGCGTGATCGGCGACATGACGGGGTTCGCGGCCGCATGCTACATGCGTGGCGTGCCGTTCATCCAGGTGCCGACCACGCTGCTGTCGCAGGTCGATTCGTCGGTCGGCGGCAAGACGGGCATCAACCACCCGCTCGGCAAGAACATGATCGGCGCGTTCTACCAGCCGCAGGCGGTGATCGCGGACATCGGCACGCTGACGACGCTGCCCGACCGCGAACTGGCGGCGGGCATCGCCGAGGTCATCAAGACGGGCGCGATCGCCGACGCCGCATTCTTCGACTGGATCGAGGCGAACATCGGCGCGCTGAATGGCCGCGAGCCCGGCGCGCTCGCGGAAGCGGTCAAGCGCTCGTGCGAGATCAAGGCGAGCGTGGTCGCGGCGGACGAGCGCGAAGGCGGCCTGCGCGCGATCCTCAATTTCGGCCACACGTTCGGCCACGCGATCGAGGCCGGGCTCGGCTACGGCGAGTGGCTGCACGGCGAGGCGGTCGGCTGCGGGATGGTGATGGCCGGCGACCTGTCGGTGCGCCTCGGGCTGCTCGACGACGCGTCGCGGCAGCGCCTGAACGCGCTGATCGCCGCCGCGCATCTGCCGACCCGCGCGCCCGCACTTGGCGACGCGCGCTACATGGACCTGATGCGCGTCGACAAGAAGGCCGAGGCCGGCGCGATCAAGTTCATCCTGCTGAAGCGCTTCGGCGATACGCTGATCGCGCCGGCGCCCGACGAAGCGGTGTTCGCTACGCTGGCGGCGGCGACAACGACGACGCAATAACCCGGCCCGGCTGCCCGGCGCCCTTGACGTGGAGGACACGGTGAGCGAAACATCCAGCAGCAAGTTGCCACGCCAGCCCCTGAGCGCGACCGCCGCGCCGGTGGCCGAGCCGCCGACACTGGCGGCGCTGGAAGCGCATCTCGCCCCGTATGCCGCGCACGCGTCGCGCTCGCGTGGCCGGCGCCATCCGGAGCCGCCACCCGCGGCTCGCACCGAATTCCAGCGCGACCGCGATCGCATCGTCCACTCGACCGCGTTCCGCCGGCTCGAATACAAGACCCAGGTCTTCGTCAATCACGAAGGCGACCTGTTCCGCACCCGCCTCACCCACAGCCTCGAAGTCGCGCAGATCGCGCGTTCGGTCGCCCGCAACCTGCGGCTGAACGAGGATCTCGTCGAGGCGATCTCGCTCGCGCACGATCTCGGGCACACGCCGTTCGGCCATGCGGGGCAGGACGCGCTCAACGCGTGCATGCGCGAGCACGGCGGCTTCGAGCACAACCTGCAGAGCCTCGCCGTCGTCGACGAGCTCGAGGAACACTACGGCGCATTCAACGGCCTGAATCTCTGCTTCGAGACGCGCGAAGGGATCCTCAAGCACTGTTCGCGCGACAACGCGCGCAAGCTCGGCGCGCTCGGCGAACGCTTCCTGCAGGGGCGCCAGCCGTCACTCGAGGCGCAGCTCGCGAACATCGCCGACGAGATTGCGTACAACAACCACGACGTCGACGACGGCCTGCGCTCCGGGCTGATCACGATCGAGCAGCTCGCGCAGGTCGAGCTGTGGCAGCGCCATTACGAGCAGGCGCTCGCCGAATTCCCGAGTCTCGATGGCCGCCGTCTCGTGCACGAGACGGTGCGCCGCATCATCAACACGCTGATCGTCGACCTGATCGACGAGACGACGCGCAATCTCGCACGCGTCGCGCCGGCGTCGCTCGACGACGTGCGCACGGCGCCGCCGCTCGTGTCGCACAGCGAAGCCGTCGCCGAACAGGCGGCGGCCCTCAAGCGCTTCCTGTTCAAGAACCTGTACCGCCATTACAAGGTGATGCGGATGGCGAGCAAGGCGCAGCGTGTGGTCGCGGGGCTGTTCGACGCGTTCCTCGACGATCCGCGCCTGCTGCCGCCGCCATACCAGTCCGACGACGCTGACAAGCAGCCGCGCCTCGTCGCGCATTACATCGCCGGCATGACCGATCGATTCGCCCTGAAGGAATACCAACGTTTGTTCGTCATCAGCGACAACTGACTGTCACAAACGATCACTAGACTGCGCCGGTTCAATGGCGATGGGGATGGTGTACCTGCTGTTGGTATCGTTTTCATAGGAGAGGTCGATGAAGAAGAAGCCCGTAGGCACGCTGGTTCGCTCGCTCGCGCTCGGGGGCGCATTGATGTTCGGTGCGCAGCACGCGGCATTCGCGGTGACGGAGATCCAGTTCTGGCATGCGATGGAGGCCGCACTCGGCGAGCGGGTCAACGACATCGCGGCGCAGTTCAACGCATCGCAAAGCGATTACAGGATCGTGCCGGTGTTCAAGGGCACCTACGACCAGGCGCTCGCGGCGGGCATCGCCGCGTACCGCAGCGGCAACGCGCCGGCGATCCTTCAGGTCTACGAAGTCGGCACCGCGACGATGATGCAGGCGAAGAAGGCGGTGGTGCCCGTCTACGACGTGTTCAGGCAGGCCGGCGTGCCGCTCGACGAAAAGGCGTTCGTGCCGACCATCGCGAGCTACTACAGCGACGCGAAGACGGGCCATCTCGTGTCGATGCCGTTCAACAGCTCGACGCCCGTGCTGTACTACAACAAGGATGCGTTCAGGAAGGCCGGGCTCGACCCGAACCAGCCGCCGAAGACGTGGGACGAGGTCAAGGCCGATGCCGAGAAGCTGCGCAAGTCGGGCATGGCGTGCGGCTACACGACCGGCTGGCAAGGCTGGGTCCAGCTCGAGAACTACAGTGCGTGGAATGCGCTGCCGTTCGCGAGCCGCAACAACGGCTTCGACGGCACGGACGCGGTGCTCGAGTTCAACAAGCCGCAGCAGGTCGCGCACGTCCAGTTCCTGCAGCAGATGGCGAAGGACGGCACGTTCACGTACGCGGGCCGCAAGGACGAGGCGTCGGCGAAGTTCAACAGCGGCGATTGCGGGATCGTCACGACGTCGTCGGGCGCGCTCGCCAACATGCACAAGTATGCGAAGTTCGATTTCGCGACCGGCATGATGCCGTACGACGCGAGCGTGAAGGGCGCGCCGCAGAACGCGATCATCGGCGGCGCGAGCCTGTGGGTGCTGGCCGGCAAGGATCCGGCGACCTACAAGGGCGTCGCGAAATTTCTCGCGTACCTGAGCTCGCCGGCCGTCGCCGCGAAGTGGCACCAGGATACAGGCTACCTGCCGGTCACGACGGCCGCATACGACCTGACGCGCGAGCAGGGCTTCTACGCGAAGAACCCGAGCGCGGAAACGGCGATCAAGCAGATGATGAACAAGCCGCCGCTGCCGTACACGAAGGGGCTGCGGCTCGGCAACATGCCGCAGATCCGCACGATCGTCGACGAGGAGCTCGAGCAGGTCTGGGCGCAGAAGAAGTCGCCGAAGGACGGGCTCGATGCCGCGGTCACGCGCGGCGACGAGTTGCTGCGGCGCTTCGAGAAGTCGGGTAGCTGAGCACGCGCCGTATCGTGCCGCCGGCCATTTGTGCACTCGCGTGCGCTCGCGCGCGCTTGCGCGCGACGGCCGGCGGCCCGTCCTCATTCCCGTTTCGCCTGCCCGGAATCCCGACATGCAATCCCGTTCCCGTTTCGGCACGAGCCTGTTGCCGTACCTGCTGATCGCGCCGCAGCTCGCGATCACCGGCGTGTTCTTCCTTTGGCCAGCCGGCGTCGCGCTGTGGCAATCGACGCAGATGCAGGATGCGTTCGGTACGTCGAGCGAGTTCGTCGGCATCGCTAACTTTACGCGCCTGTTCGCCGATCCGCTGTATCTCGACTCGTTCCGCACGACGCTCGTGTTCAGCACGCTCGTGACGGTGAGCGGTCTCGTCGTGTCGTTGCTGCTCGCCGCGTGTGCGGATCGCGTGGTGCGCGGCGCGCGCGCGTACCGCACGCTGCTGATCTGGCCGTACGCGGTCGCGCCGACGATCGCCGCGGTGCTGTGGGCGTTCCTGTTCAATCCGAGCATCGGCCTCGTCACCTACGCGCTCGCCAAATCGGGAATCGTCTGGAACCACGCGCTGAACGGCGGGCAGGCGATGTTCCTGGTCGTGCTCGCGTCGGTGTGGAAGCAGGTGAGCTACAACTTCCTGTTCTTCTACGCGGGGCTGCAGGCGATCCCGCGCTCGCTGGTCGAGGCCGCCGCGATCGACGGTGCGGGCCCCGTGCGGCGCTTCTTCCACATCGTGCTGCCGCTGCTGTCGCCGACCAGCTTCTTCCTGCTGGTCGTGAACCTCGTCTACGCGTTCTTCGACACGTTCCCGGTGATCGACGCGGCGACCGCCGGCGGCCCCGCGCAGAGCACCAAGACGCTGATCTACAAGATCTTCGCGGAAGGCTTCCAGGGGCTCGACATCGGCAGCTCGGGCGCGCAGTCGGTCGTGCTGATGGCGATCGTCGTCGGGCTCACGGTGATCCAGTTCCGCTTCGTCGAACGCAGGGTGCAATACGCATGATCGAGAATCGCAAGGGCTTCGACCTGTTCTGCCACGCGGTGCTGATCGCGGGCGTCGTGCTGATCGTGTTCCCCGTCTACGTCGCGTTCTGCGCGGCGACGATGAGCGCGCAGGAAGTGTTCACGGTGCCGCTGTCGCTCGTGCCGAGCACGCATCTCGTCGAGAACATCGCGTACATCTGGCGGCACGGCAGCGGCGCCACGACGGCGCCATTCGGCCGGCTGCTCGTCAACAGCTTCGCGATGGCGCTCGGCATCGCGGTCGGCAAGATCGCGGTGTCGATCCTGTCCGCGTACGCGATCGTCTATTTCCGCTTTCCGCTGCGTAACACCGCGTTCTGGCTGATCTTCGTCACGCTGATGCTGCCGGTCGAGGTGCGGATTTTCCCGACCGTGCAGGTCGTGTCGACGCTGCACCTGACGAACGCCTACGCGGGGCTCACGCTGCCGCTGATCGCGTCGGCGACCGCGACCTTCCTGTTCCGCCAGTTCTTCATGACGCTGCCCGACGAGCTGATGGACGCGGCGCGCATCGACGGCGCGGGGCCATTGCGTTTCTTCTGGGACGTGGTGTTGCCGCTGTCGAAGACGAGCATCGCCGCGCTGTTCGTGATCACGTTCATCTACGGCTGGAACCAGTATCTGTGGCCGATCCTGATCACGACGGAGGCGTCGCTGTCGACGGCCGTGGTCGGCATCAAGACGATGATCGCGAGCGGAGACACCGCGACTGAATGGCACTACGTAATGGCGGCGACGCTGCTGGCGATGATTCCGCCGCTCGTCGTCGTGCTGGCGATGCAGCGCTGGTTCGTGCGCGGCCTCGTCGATTCTGAAAAATAACCACGGACACGCTACGAGGAGAAGGGCGACGTATGGCTGCGCTGAGCTTGAGGGGCGTCAGGAAATCCTATGACGGCAAGCAGAACGTATTGCACGGGATCGACGTCGAGATTGCCGACGGCGAATTCATCGTGCTGGTCGGGCCGTCCGGCTGCGGCAAATCGACGCTGCTGCGGATGATCGCGGGGCTCGAGAGCGTGACGGACGGCGAGATCGCGATCGGCGAGCGGGTCGTCAACGCGCTCGAGCCGAAGGATCGCGACATCGCGATGGTGTTCCAGAACTATGCGCTGTATCCGCACATGACGGTCGCGCAGAACATGGGTTACGGGCTGAAGATCCGCGGCATCGAGCGCGCGACGATCGAGTCGCGGGTTGCCGCGGCCGCGAAGATCCTCGAGCTCGAGCCGCTGCTCGCGCGACGGCCGCGCGAACTGTCGGGCGGGCAGCGGCAGCGGGTCGCGATGGGGCGCGCGATCGTGCGCGAGCCGTCAGTGTTCCTGTTCGACGAGCCGCTGTCGAACCTCGATGCGAAGCTGCGCGTGCAGATGCGGCTCGAGATCCAGCGGCTGCATGCACGGCTCGCGACGACGAGCGTCTACGTGACGCACGACCAGATCGAAGCGATGACGCTCGCGCAGCGCGTGATCGTGATGAACCGCGGCTACGCGGAACAGATCGGCGCGCCGGTCGACGTCTACGAGAAGCCGGCGACCGTGTTCGTCGCGGGCTTCATCGGCTCGCCGGCAATGAACCTGCTGCAAGGGCGGCTGTCGGAAGATGGCGCGACGTTTGCGGTTGCGGGCGGCGGCCCGGCGTTGCCGGTCGCCGGCGTGCCCGGAATCGGCGCCGAGATCGCACCGGGCCGCGACTGGGTGCTCGGCGTGAGACCCGAGCACATGACGCCGCAGCCGGGCGTGCCGCACGTGACGCTGACGGTCGATTCGTGCGAGCTGCTCGGCGCGGACAACCTCGCACACGGCCGCTGGGGCGCGCACGACGTCGCGGTGCGCCTGCCGCACGCGGACCGCCCCGCGCGCGGCACGGCGCTCGCGGTGGCGCTGCCCGCGCACCGGCTGCATTTCTTCGATCCCGAGACCGGCAAGCGTGCCGGCTGAACCCAATCGACAGGTGTCCCGATGAGTTCCCATGCTGTCTGGCCGTACCCGCGCGTCGTCGCTCATCGCGGCGGGGGCACGCTCGCTCCGGAGAATACCCTTGCGGCGCTCGACGAAGGCGCGCGGCGCGGGCACCGGATGGTCGAGTTCGACGCGAAGCTGTCGGCGGACGACGTCACGTTCCTGCTGCACGACGACACGGTCGACCGGACCTCGAGCGGCCACGGGCCGGCGGCGCGGATGCGCTATGCGGAACTCGCGGCTCTCGATGCGGGCAGCTGGTTCGACGCGCGGTTCGCAGGCGAGCGGATGCCGACGTTCGACGCGGCGGCCGCGCGCTGCATCGCGCTCGGGCTCGCGGTGAATGTCGAGATCAAGCCGTGCGCCGGGCGCGAACGCGAGACCGGGCGACGCGTGGCCGCCGACGCTGCAGCGTACTGGCGCGGCGCGGCGATACCGCCGCTGCTGTCGTCGTTTTCGTTCGATGCACTGCAGCAGGCGCGTGACACGGCGCCCGACCTGCCGCGCGGAATGCTGTACGAGACCGTGCCGGACGACTGGCGCGCGCAGGCGGTCGACGCGCTCGGCTGCGTGTCGCTGCATGCGGACCATCAGTCGCTCGACGAGCCGCTGGTGCGCGCGATCAGGGCGGCCGGCCTGCGGATCCTCGCCTATACCGTCAACGACCTCGCGCGCGCGCAGCAACTCGTGCGGTGGGGCGTCGACGCGATCTGTACGGACCGGATCGACCTGATCGGCCCGCAAGCGCTGGATGCAACGTCCACCCCCGCTTCGAGCGATTGAGCCGTTCAACCGTGGCACGGCGGGCGTAAACAAGCGACAGCGGCGCCAGGCCCCGGACCGGGCCTGACGCGTAATAATCAACGCCCCGGCGGCTTTCCGTCCGGGGTGTTTTACGTCACCGCGCGTTACGCAAGGAAAAATCCGCTACAAATTGCAGCGGGATTAACCATTCCCCAAATATTCGACTACGCTTAGAAGCGGTAGCCGACGTTCAGGTAGGTGACGATCGGGTTCAGGTTGATCTTGGCCTTCGACGTTTCGGTCAGCGTCCCGACCGGGGTCTGACGGGCCGTCGTGAAGGTCGCGGTGACGCTCACCGGCACATACGAGATCGACAGGCCTGCGAACCAGTGGTCGGTGAAGTTGTACGTGAAGCCGGCGTTGAACACGGGCGCCCACTGGTTGCTGGTCGTCGCGCTGGTCGGGCCACCGAGCACGCCGTTCTCGAACGTACCGTTCGTGAGCTTCGCGCCGGTGAACCAGACGTAAGTCGCGCCGATACCGACATACGGCCGGAATTTGGCGTTGGCTTCGTTGAAGTTGTAGCGGAGCAACAATGCGGGGCTCCACTGGTATGCGGTGCCGAGCTTGCCGAAACTTTCGAACCGACCCTTGCCGTTGATGTCGAACTTCGGCGGTATCCCCATGTCGAGCTGGGTGGAGATGTGGTCGGTGATGAAGTAGCCGAATGCCAGCCCGAGTGTGTCGGAATCGCTGATGCCGGCGCCCGTGTTGGGAATGGACTGATTGATGGGCGTGCCACCGACTCCGTAGAGGAACAGCGGGTCGCTGCTGTCCTGCGGAGCAAGGTGGAACCACCCGGTGGTGACGTAAAAGCTACCTGCCGATTGCGCGTGCGCCGCGCCGCTCGCCAACGTGAACGCGAGCGCAGCGGCCCCCGTAATGGCCAGTTTTCGTTTCATTTTGTCTCCTCCGATCAAAGGCGTGCTCATTATGACTACGGCGTTTAAAACCAAACAAGCTCGTAAGTTAGAGTTTTCTCCCTAGGTATCGCACGACCGTACGTTTCGGCGCACCGTGGGCAAAGGGTTCTACACAGGTGCGCACCATCGGACCTTCGGGTATCTCCTAACGCGATCAAACGGACATTCAGCATGGCACGGCTAGCACGACTCTACGTTCCCGACCAGCCGCAGCACGTGATACTGCGCGGCCTGGATCAGCAACCCGCGTTTGTCGACGACCAGGACTACGAGCTCTTCATCGATTGTCTGAAGGCCGCGGCGCGCGATCACCACCTCGCGGTGCACGCATACGTGCTGCTGCCGCGCCAGGTGCAGCTTCTCGTGACGCCGAGCGACGAGGCCAGCCTGCCGAAGGCGATGCAGGCAGTCGGACGTCGCTACGTCGCGCATTTCAACCGGCGCTATTCGCGGCGCGGCACCCTGTGGGAAGGCCGCTATCGCGCGACCGTGATCGAAGGCGAGCGCTATTTCCTGCTCGCGAGCCGCGTGGTCGAGCTGAGCCCCGTGCGCGCGCAGCTCGCCGCGACGCCGGATGCCTATCGGTGGTCGAGCTACCGGCATCACATCGGGCTCACCGTCGACAGCCTGATCACCGACCATCCGCTCTACTGGGCGCTCGGCAACACGCCGTTCGAGCGCCAGCGCGCGTACCAGGAGCTGTGCGAGCAGCCGCTCGACGAGCGGCAGGCCGACCAGCTCCAGCAGGCGACGCTGAAGGGCTGGGTGCTCGGCGGCGAGAACTACCGCGAATGGGCGGCGCGGACCGCGAACCGGCGCGTGTCGCCGCTGCCGCGCGGACGCCCTCGCAAGGTGCGCGAGAACACGCCGCCGATCCAGCAGTAGGCGCTGGCAGGCGGAACGGGAGGCGGCGCTGCGGGCGCCGCTTCTTTTTGCACCAAAATGATACGGCCCCAATAAAACGGCACCAGATCGATGCATCTGTTTAATTGGGGCCGTATCATGCGGTTTTTGTTGCTATTCCTTTGATTCGTCGCGTATATTCCGAATTCCGGTGGCCCGGGCGAAGCATGCCTTACCCACTGTCGGCTGCGCCGCCTCCTGCCGGGAAGCGGGAAACGGCGGCAACAAGAAAATGGTTCAACGGCCCTCGAGGCCCCTTTACGACGGTGTCCCCATGAACGACCACCAGCAGCCGCTCACCGCGGTGCCCGCCGCGCAAGGTCTGTATGACCCGCAAAACGAACACGACGCCTGCGGCGTCGGCTTCGTCGCACACATCAAGGGCAAGAAGAGCCACGAGATCATCGAACAGGGTCTGAAGATCCTCGAGAATCTCGACCACCGCGGCGCGGTCGGCGCCGATCCGCTGATGGGCGACGGCGCGGGCATCCTGATCCAGATTCCGGACGCGTTCTACCGCGAGGAAATGGCGAAGCAGGACGTCACGCTGCCGCCGGCCGGTGAGTACGGCGTGGGGATGATCTTCCTGCCGAAGGAAAACGCGTCGCGGATCGCATGCGAGCAGGAACTCGAGCGCACCGTGAAGGCAGAGGGCCAGGTCGTGCTGGGCTGGCGCGACGTGCCGGTCGACCACGCGATGCCGATCTCGCCGGCCGTGAAGGCGAGCGAGCCGCTGATCCGCCAAATCTTCATCGGCCGCGGCAAGGACATCATGGTGACGGACGCGCTCGAGCGTAAGCTCTACGTGATCCGCAAGACGGCCAGCCACCGCATCCAGGCGCTGAAGCTGAAGCACGGCAAGGAATACTTCGTGCCGTCGATGTCGGCGCGCACGATCGTCTACAAGGGGCTGCTGCTCGCGGGCCAGGTCGGCGTCTACTACCGCGACCTGCAGGACGCGCGCACCGTGTCGGCGCTCGCGCTCGTGCACCAGCGCTTCTCGACCAACACGTTCCCCGCATGGGAACTGGCTCACCCGTACCGGATGATCGCGCACAACGGCGAGATCAACACCGTGAAGGGCAACGTCAACTGGCTGAACGCGCGTACCGGCGCGATCGCATCGCACGTGCTCGGCGACGACCTGCCGAAGCTCTGGCCGCTGATCTACCCGGGCCAGTCGGATACGGCTTCGTTCGACAACTGTCTCGAACTGCTCGTGATGGCCGGCTACCCGCTCGTGCACGCGGTGATGATGATGATCCCGGAAGCGTGGGAACAGCACACGCTGATGGACGAGAACCGCCGCGCGTTCTACGAATACCACGCCGCGATGATGGAGCCGTGGGACGGCCCGGCCGCGATCGCGTTCACCGACGGCCGCCAGATCGGCGCGACGCTCGACCGTAACGGCCTGCGTCCGGCGCGCTATATCGTGACCGACGACGACCTCGTGATCATGGCGTCGGAAGCCGGCACGCTGCCGATCCCCGAGTCGAAGATCGTCAAGAAGTGGCGCCTGCAGCCGGGCAAGATGTTCCTGATCGACATGGAACACGGCCGCATCATCGACGACAAGGAGCTCAAGGACAACCTCGCGAACGCGAAGCCGTACAAGAGCTGGATCGACGCCGTGCGCATCAAGCTCGACGAGATCGAGCCGAAGGCCGAGGAGGTAGCCGCAGGCCGTGCCGAGGGCGCCGCGCTGCTCGACCGCCAGCAGGCGTTCGGCTACACGCAGGAAGACCTGAAGTTCCTGATGGCGCCGATGGCGCAGCAGGGCGAGGAGGCGGTCGGCTCGATGGGCAACGACTCGCCGCTCGCGGTGATGTCGAACAAGAACAAGACGCTCTATCACTACTTCAAGCAGCTGTTCGCGCAGGTCACGAACCCGCCGATCGACCCGATCCGCGAGAACATGGTGATGTCGCTCGTGTCGTTCATCGGCCCGAAGCCGAACCTGCTCGACACGAACAACATCAACCCGCCGATGCGTCTCGAAGTGTCGCAGCCGGTGCTCGACTTCAAGGACATCGCGAAGATCCGCGCGATCGACCAGTACACGGGCGGCAAGTTCAGCTCGTACGAGCTGAACATCTGCTACCCGGTTGCGTGGGGCAAGGCCGGCATCGAGGCGCGCCTCGCGTCGCTGTGCGCGGAAGCCGTCGACGCGGTGAAGTCGGGCTACAACATCCTGATCGTGTCGGACCGCAAGACCGACGCCGAGCACGTCGCGATTCCCGCGCTGCTGGCGACCTCGGCGATCCACACGCACCTCGTCCAGCAGGGGCTGCGCACGAGCACGGGCCTCGTCGTCGAGACGGGCTCCGCGCGTGAGACGCACCACTTCGCGCTGCTCGCGGGCTACGGCGCGGAAGCCGTGCATCCGTACCTCGCGATGGAAACGCTCGCGAAGATGGCCGACGGCCTGACGGGCGACCTGTCGCCGGAGAAGGCCGTCTACAACTTCACGAAGGCGGTCGGCAAGGGCCTGCAGAAGGTGATGTCGAAGATGGGCATCTCGACGTACATGTCGTACACGGGCGCGCAGATCTTCGAAGCGCTCGGCCTGTCGACCGACCTCGTCGAGAAGTACTTCAAGGGCACCGCGTCGAAGGTCGGCGGCATCGGCCTGTTCGAAGTCGCGGAAGAGGCGATCCGCCTGCACCGCGACGCGTTCGGCGACAACCCGGTGCTGCGCGACATGCTCGACGCGGGCGGCGAGTACGCGTATCGCGTGCGCGGCGAAGACCACATGTGGACGCCGGATTCGATCGCGAAGCTGCAGCACGCAACGCGCAGCAACTCGTACCAGACGTACAAGGAATACGCACACCTGATCAACGATCAGACGAAGCGCCACATGACGTTCCGCGGGCTGTTCGAATTCAAGGTGTCGCCGGCGAAGGCGATCCCGATCGACGAAGTCGAATCGGCGAAGGAGATCGTCAAGCGTTTCGCGACGGGCGCGATGTCGCTCGGCTCGATCAGCACCGAGGCGCACGCGACGCTCGCGATCGCAATGAACCGGATCGGCGGCAAGTCGAACACCGGCGAAGGCGGCGAGGACGACAAGCGCTACCGCAACGAGCTGCGCGGCATTCCGATCAAGTCGGGCGAGTCGCTGAAGTCGGTGATCGGCGACGAGATCGTCAGCGACATCCCGCTGAAGGATGGCGATTCGCTGCGCTCGAAGATCAAGCAGGTCGCGTCGGGCCGCTTCGGTGTGACGGCCGAGTATCTCGCATCGGCCGACCAGATCCAGATCAAGATGGCGCAGGGCGCGAAGCCGGGCGAAGGCGGCCAGCTGCCGGGCCACAAGGTGTCCGACTACATCGGCAAGCTGCGCTACTCGGTGCCGGGCGTCGGCCTGATCTCGCCGCCGCCGCACCACGACATCTACTCGATCGAGGATCTCGCGCAACTGATCCACGACCTGAAGAACGTGAACCCGAGCTCGAGCATCTCGGTGAAGCTCGTGTCGGAAGTGGGCGTCGGCACGGTCGCGGCAGGCGTCGCGAAGGCGAAGTCCGATCACGTCGTGATCGCGGGCCATGACGGCGGCACCGGCGCATCGCCGCTGTCGTCGGTCAAGCACGCAGGCACGCCGTGGGAACTGGGCCTCGCCGAAACGCAGCAGACGCTGGTGCTGAACCGCCTGCGCGGCCGCATCCGCGTGCAGGCCGACGGCCAGATGAAGACCGGCCGCGACGTCGTGATCGGCGCGCTGCTCGGTGCGGACGAATTCGGCTTCGCGACGGCGCCGCTCGTCGTCGAAGGCTGCATCATGATGCGCAAGTGCCACCTGAACACGTGCCCGGTCGGCGTCGCGACGCAGGACCCGGTGCTGCGCGCGAAGTTCTCGGGCCAGCCGGAACACGTCGTCAACTACTTCTTCTTCGTCGCCGAGGAAGTGCGCGAGATCATGGCGCAGCTCGGCATCGCGAAGTTCGACGACCTGGTCGGTCGCGCCGACCTGCTCGACACGCGCAAGGGCGTCGAGCACTGGAAGGCGAAGGGCCTCGACTTCTCGCGCGTGTTCTACCAGCCGGAAGACTGCGAGGACGTCGCGCCGCGTCACGTCGACGTGCAGGATCACGGCCTCGAGCGCGCGCTCGACCACGTGCTGATCGAGAAGGCGAAGGCCGCGATCGAGAACGGCGAACACGTGTCGTTCATCCAGCCGGTGCGCAACGTGAACCGCACGGTCGGCGCGATGCTGTCGGGCGTGATCGCGAAGAAGCACGGGCACGACGGTCTCGACGACGATGCGGTACATATCCAGCTGAAGGGCACGGCCGGCCAGAGCTTCGGCGCGTTCCTCGCGAAGGGCGTGACGCTCGACCTCGTCGGCGACGGCAACGACTACGTGGGCAAGGGCCTGTCGGGCGGCCGGATCATCATCCGTCCGACCAACGACTTCCGCGGCAAGTCCGAGGAAAACATCATCTGCGGCAACACGGTGATGTACGGCGCGATCGAGGGCGAGGCCTTCTTCCGCGGCGTCGCGGGCGAACGCTTCTGCGTGCGCAACTCGGGCGCGACGGCGGTCGTCGAGGGCACCGGCGACCACGGCTGCGAATACATGACGGGCGGCACGGTCGTCGTGCTCGGCGAGACGGGCCGCAACTTCGCGGCCGGCATGTCGGGCGGCGTCGCGTACATGTACGACCCGGACGGCACGTTCGCGGCGAAGTGCAACAAGTCGATGGTCGCGCTCGAGCCGGTGCTGCAGCAGGCCGAACAGGAGCGCACGGTCGACCGCGCGCTCTGGCACGCCGGCACGACGGACGAAGCGCTGCTCAAGGGGCTCGTCGAGCGCCACTTCCAGTTCACCGGTTCGCCGCGCGCGAAATCGCTGCTGGAAAACTGGGACGCGGCGCGGCGCCAGTTCGTGAAGGTGTTCCCGCACGAATACAAGCGCGCGCTGGGCGAGATCGGTGCGAAGAAGGCGGCGAAGGAAGAACTGGCCGCCTGAGCGACGAACGACATAGCAGAGGCCGCGCGCGCGTGACTGTCGCGCGCGCGGCTCCCCCACCCGATACACGGAATCAGAAGAGCACCTTATGGGCAAGGCAACCGGTTTTCTGGAGTTCGAACGCCGCCACGAGGCGTACGAAGCACCGCTCACGCGCGTGAAGCACTACAAGGAATTCGTCTCGGCGCTGTCCGACGCGGATGCGAAGGTGCAGGGCGCGCGCTGCATGGACTGCGGCATCCCGTTCTGCAACAACGGCTGTCCGGTCAACAACATCATCCCGGACTTCAACGACCTGGTGTATCGCCAGGACTGGCGTCAGGCGATCGAGGTCCTGCACTCGACCAACAACTTCCCGGAATTCACGGGCCGCATCTGCCCGGCGCCGTGCGAAGCCGCGTGCACGCTCGGGATCAACGACGACCCGGTCGGCATCAAGTCGATCGAGCACGCGATCATCGACAAGGCGTGGGCGGAAGGCTGGGTGGCACCGCAGCCGGCCGCGCACAAGACGGGCAAGAAGGTCGCGGTCGTCGGCTCCGGCCCTGCGGGCCTCGCCGCCGCGCAGCAGCTCGCGCGCGCGGGCCACGACGTGACGGTGTTCGAGAAGAGCGATCGGGTCGGCGGCCTGCTGCGCTACGGGATCCCCGACTTCAAGCTCGAGAAGTGGCTGATCGACCGCCGCATGCGCCAGATGGAAGCGGAAGGCGTGACGTTCCGCACCAGCGTGTTCATCGGCAAGGATGCGCTGCCCGACTCGATCGGCAACATGGCGAAGGAGACCATCTCGCCGGCGACGCTGAAGGAAGAATTCGACGCGGTGGTGATCGCGGGCGGCTCGGAAACCCCGCGCGACCTGCCGGTGCCGGGCCGCGAGCTGGCCGGCATCCATTACGCGATGGACTTCCTGCCGCAGCAGAACCGCGTGAACGCCGGCGACAAGCTCGTCGACCAGCTGCTCGCGAAGGGCAAGCACGTCGTCGTGATCGGCGGTGGCGACACGGGTTCGGACTGCGTCGGCACGTCGAACCGTCACGGCGCGAAGGGCGTCACGCAGTTCGAGCTGCTGCCGCAGCCGCCGGAAGAGGAAAACAAGCCGCTCGTGTGGCCGTACTGGCCGATCAAGCTGCGCACGTCGTCGTCGCACGAGGAAGGCTGCGAGCGCGACTGGGCGGTCGCGACGAAGCGCTTCGAAGGCAAGAACGGCAAGGTCGAGAAGCTGATCGCGGCGCGCGTCGAGTGGAAGGACGGCAAGATGCAGGAAGTGCCGGACTCGGAGTTCGAGATGAAGGCCGATCTCGTGCTGCTCGCGATGGGCTTCACGCAGCCGGCCGCGCCGGTGCTCGAGGCGTTCGGCGTCGACAAGGATGCGCGCGGCAACGCGCGTGCGGCGACCGAAGGCGATCGCGCGTACTACACGTCGGTCGACAAGGTGTTCGCGGCGGGTGACATGCGCCGCGGCCAGTCGCTCGTCGTGTGGGCGATCCGCGAAGGCCGCCAGTGCGCGCGCTCGGTCGATGCGTACCTGATGGGGCATTCGCAACTGCCGCGGTAAGCGCCGCGCGCGGGTTCGCGTGAAAACCGGGCGTCCGAGAGGGCGCCCGTTTTTTTTATGGGCTGCGTCGCCGCACGGTTGCGCTGGGGGGGGCCGGTTTTTCGCGCGGCCGACGGGCGACTTTCGGCACCGCGGCACCGTCGACGACGCGCGTCCTGCGCGTCCGTCCAGCTTCCTCTCGCTTCCCCGGTCGCGCCGCTTTTGTCGCGGACGTCGCCTAATCTGAAGACATCCGTCGCCGATTTTCCGTCATTCCGATTTCTTTCGTTTTGTAATGATCCTTGCAAATTGTCATATCATGTCGCCCCTCGGGCCGCGAAGTGCGACCGACATGACTGACCTCATTTAAAAGGACACTGGATGGAAGCACTCGTGCAAGGGCTGATCGACGCCGTCAACGGCGTGTTGTGGAACTACGTGCTGATCGCGCTGCTGCTCGGCGTGGGCGCGTGGTTCACGCTGCGGTTCCGGATGATCCAGCTGAAGGCGCTGTTCCTCAGCATGCGCCTCGTCGGCAGCAAGGGCGAGCCGGGCAGCATCTCGTCATTCCAGGCGTTCGCGACCGGCCTTGCGAGCCGCGTCGGCACCGGCAACATCGCCGGCGTCGCGGTCGCGCTGACGGTCGGCGGGCCGGGCGCGATCTTCTGGATGTGGATCACGGCGCTTGTCGGGATGTCGTCCGCGTTCGTCGAGGCGACGCTCGCGCAAATCTTCAAGGTCTCGCATCCGGACGGCACGTTTCGCGGCGGCCCTGCGTACTACATCCAGACCGGCCTGCGCTCGCGCGGCTTCGGCGTGCTGTTCTCGCTGTCGCTGATTCTTGCGTTCGGTTTCGTGTTCAACGCGGTGCAGTCGAACGCGATCGCCGATGCGTTTCACGTGTCGTTCGGCTGGAGCCGCGCGGCAGTCGGTTTCGGCCTCGTGCTGCTGACCGCGCCGATCATTTTCGGCGGGATCCGCCGGATCGCGAACGTTGCACAGGTGATCGTGCCGCTGATGGCGATCGGCTACCTCGCGCTCGCGGTGTACGCGGTCGCGACGCACATCGCGATGGTGCCCGGCGTGATCGCGCTGATCGTGAAGAGCGCGTTCGGCCTCGAGCAGGCGGCAGGCGGCCTGACCGGCTATGCGGTCAGCCAGGCGATCGCGATCGGCGTGAAGCGCGGGCTGTTCTCGAACGAAGCCGGCATGGGCAGCGCGCCGAACGCGGCGGCGACGGCCAGCACCCGGCATCCGGTCACGCAGGGGCTGATCCAGATGCTCGGCGTGTTCGTCGACACGATCGTGATCTGCAGCGCGACTGCGTTCGTGATCCTGCTGTCGGGCCAGTACGAGCTCGGCACCGGGATGGAAGGCGCGGCGCTCACGCAGCGCGCGATCTCGAGCCACGTCGGCGACTGGGGCGGCATCTACATGGCGGTCGCGATCTTCTTCCTCGCGTTCTCGTCGGTGATCGGCAATTACGCGTACGCGGAAGGCAACGTCGAGTTCATCACGAAACGGCGGGGCGTGCTGCCGCTGTTCCGCATCGCGGTGCTCGGGATGGTGATGTTCGGCAGCGTCGGCCAGCTTCCGCTCGTGTGGGCGATGGCCGACACGAGCATGGGCCTGATGGCGATCATCAACCTGATCGCGATCGTCGCGCTCGGCAAGTACGCGCACGCCGCATGGCGCGATTACCGCCGCCAGCGTGCGGCCGGCGTCACCGATCCGGTGTTCACGCGCAACACGATTCCGGAACTCGCGCGCGTGCTGCCGGCCGATGTCTGGGGCGAGCACGGCCCGCTGCCGCAACGTCCGGCGGCGGCCC
>NZ_JAAGPL010000172.1:0-18680 GCF_017104785.1 Burkholderia sp. Ac-20353
TGCTGCGCGACTTCTTCTTCAAGCGTACCTTCTTCAACCCACTACGGAATGGACATGTCGACGACTTCCGCCGAACCCCTGCAAGCGCCGGCTGACGCCGGCTCCCGCTACCTGCCGCTGCTGCTCGCGAATCTCGCGATGGTGGCCGGCACTTACGCATTCGTCGCGGTCGCCGGCCCGCTGGCGCGCCGCGCAGGCGGCGCTTGTCGATCTGCTGGCCGCGCGCTTCCGGATCGAACACGTGGTGTTGTCCGCGGTGCCGCCGATGGAGCGCTTTCCCGCGCTGCCGCAGCCGCTCAGGTGGTATCTCGGGCTGCGCGCGAAGCGGCTCAACGCGGCGCTCGCCGGGTGGGCCGCGACGCAGCCGCGCTGCACGTTCCTGCCGTGCGCGGTGCCGCTCGAGTCACACCTGATGGCGGCCGACGGCTTCCATCCGGGCCAGGCGGCCTGTACGGCCTGGGCCGCGCAGGCTGCCGTCGCACTGCGACGTCGGCTCGACGGCTGAGCCGGGGCCTGCGGGCGCCTCGCGTGCCCCGCGTGCCCCTCGTGCGATACGCGTGCAATCCACGTTCAATACGTGTGCAATACGCGCGCCGAAATGCGCAAATCTGCGCACCGGCGCCGTGCCAAAATAGCCGGTCGTCGGCGCCGCCCCGGCGCCCGTCCTTTCGTTTCCGTTGTTGCCAAGGAGTGCCATGTCGTCATTGCTCAAGATTGGTTTGATGGGTTTCGGATTTGCCGGCACGACGTTTCACGCGCCGGTGATCGCGGCGAGCGGCCGCACGCAGGTCGTCGCCATCGCCACCGGCCAGCCGGATCGTGCGCAGGCCGCGTATCCGGACGCTCGCGTCGTGGCCGATCTCGACACGCTGCTGAGGCTCGACGACATCGAGTGCGTGGTGATCGCCACGCCGAACGACACGCACTTCCCGCTCGCGCGCCAGGTGCTCGACGCGGGCCGCCATGTCGTCGTCGACAAGCCCGTGACGCTCACGTCCGACGAGGCGCTCGCGCTCGCGCGGCTCGCGAATGCGCGCAGCCGCGTGTTCGCGCCGTTCCACAACCGCCGCTGGGACGGCGATTTCCTCACCGTGCGCCGCGTGGTCGACTCCGGCGAGCTCGGCCGCATCACCTACGTCGAGTCGCACTTCGACCGCTTCCGGCCGCAACTGCGCACCCGCTGGCGCGAGGAAGCCGCGCGCGGCGGCGGCCTGCTGCTCGATCTCGGCCCGCACCTGATCGACCAGGCGCTCGCGCTGTTCGGTCTCCCGGAAACGGTGAACGCGACGGTCAAGGTCCGCCGCGACAACGGTTCGGCGCCCGATTTCGTGCATCTGCAGCTCGGCTACCCGGACAAGGACGTCGCGCTGCATGCGAGCGCACTGTCGGCGATCGAGCCGCCGCGCTTTACGCTGCACGGCACCCGCGGCAGCTACCAGAAGTTCGGGCTCGACACGCAGGAAGACCAGCTGAAGGCGGGCCTCACGCCCGACCACGTCGAATTCGGCGGCGGCAATCCGCCCGGCGTGCTGCGCGTGCTCGACGGCGACGTCGAGACCGAGCGGCCGGTGCCGACGCTCGACGGCCAGTACGCGGAGTTCTACCGCGCGCTCGCCGCGTCGATCCATGACGGCGCGCCGTTCCCGGTCACCCCGCAGGACGCGGTCGACGTGATGACGATCATCGAGCTCGCCGCGCAAAGCGAGCACGAAGGCCGCCGCCTGCCGTTCGTGCGCAAGACGATCTGAGCCGGCCTGCCCCGCTCGATGCCGTCAGAACAATCCGTTACAAATGGCGCGGGAACGAAAGTCAGCGATACCCGTGTCTGACGCGTTTTTCAAAAAAGTCGATCCGACACCAAACCGCAGGAGAATGTGATGCAACGGTTGATTCGCGCAGCAGTGTGCTGCGCCCTGGTTTCCTCGCTCGCGGCGTGTATCGTCGCGCCGCCGCAGCAAGCTCGTCCGGCGCCGCCGCGCCCCGCACCCGCGCCGCAAGTGAATCCGCAAGTCGTCGGCTACGAGCGCATGCAGCAGATCCAGGGCCGGATCGACAACCTGCACCGCCGGGTCGACGCGCGCGTCAACGGCGGCTACTACCCGCCGCCGTATGGCGCGCAGCTCCATCACCGCCTCGACGTGATCCGCCAGGAATCGAACGACATGGGCGCGCAGCACGGCGGCGGCCTGTCGGGCGACGAGCAGCGCGTGCTGAACCAGGAACTCGACACCGCGGCACGCGCGATCGGCGAGTGACACCGGCGCGAGCCGGGAAAACGGCGGCGGCGCGCAGCCGCCGCTTGTATTGCGCTTGTACCGAAGCGACATTGATTTGCCCAAATTGACAAGGCTTCCGGGCTCGCGTACAGTCGCCCGCACGCGTCGGGAGAGCGCGTGACGGCGTTGCAGCAACGCTGGTCGCGCCGCCGAAGGGGCACACCCGCAAACTCTCAGGCAAAAGGACCGGCCGCGTCGAAGCATCCCGCCTGCGCACGTCGCAGGCCGTGATCTTCGCACTCTGGAGAGCGGCAGTAGCCCGTTGCGCGAATGCAGCGCGGGCAGGCTGCCCACCGAAGGGGCGCGCGTTCGCAGGGCCTGGCCCGCGGCGCAATCTCTCAGGTATCGAGGACAGAGGGGCATATACATGACCGCCCGCAGGCTCATTGCCGCGGCGGTCGGCACATCGCCGTATTGTCCCGCGCGCAAGCGCCTTGCCTAAGGCCTCGATGACTGCACTCAAACATACCCCGCTCAACGCCGCACACCGTGCGCTCAACGCCCGCATGGTCGATTTCGGCGGCTGGGACATGCCCGTCAACTACGGCTCGCAAATCGAAGAACACCAGGCCGTGCGCACCGACGCCGGCATGTTCGACGTGTCGCACATGTGCGTCGTCGATTTCACCGGCAGCCGCGTGCGCGCGTTCTTCGAGCACGCGATCGCGAACAACGTCGGCAAGCTCAAGACGCCCGGCAAGGCACTCTACTCGTGCCTGCTCAATCCGCAGGGCGGCGTCATCGACGACCTGATCGTCTATTACTTCACCGAGGATTTCTTCCGTGTCGTCGTCAACGCCGGCACCGCGGAGAAGGACATCGCGTGGTTCAACCAGCTCAACGAACAGGACGGCTACGGCGTCACGATCACGCCGCGCCGCGATTTCGCGATCGTCGCGGTGCAGGGCCCGAATGCCCGTGAAAAAGCCTGGACGACGATTCCCTCCGCGCGCGCCGCGACGAGCGAGCTGAAGCCGTTCAATGCCGCGCAGGTCGCGGGCACGCCGTTCGGCGATCTGACCGTCGCACGCACCGGCTACACCGGCGAAGACGGTTTCGAAGTGATCGTCCCGGCCGCGCATGTCGAAGCGCTGTGGAACGCACTGCAGCAAAACGGCGTGCGCCCGTGCGGGCTCGGCGCGCGCGACACGCTGCGCCTCGAGGCCGGCATGAACCTGTACGGCCAGGACATGGACGACACCGTGTCGCCGCTCGACGCGGGCCTCGCGTGGACGGTCGACCTGGCGACGCCGCGCGCGTTCATCGGCCGCGACGTGCTCGAGCGCGACGGCTCGCGCGCCGCGTTCGTCGGCCTGATCCTGCAGAAGGAAAACGGCAAGGCGGGCGGCGTGCTGCGCGCACACCAGAAGGTCGTCACGCCGCACGGCGACGGCGAGATCACGAGCGGCACCTTCTCCCCGTCGATGCAGGAATCGATCGCGTTCGCGCGCGTGCCGGCGGCCGTGCAGATCGGCGACATCGTGCAAGTGCAGATTCGCGACAAGCAACTTCCGGCGCGCGTGGTAAAACTGCCGTTCGTGCGCAACGGCAAGGTCCTCGCTGCGTAACGTGCCTGGGGCCGGGCGGCATGGCGCCCGGCGAACCACACCCGGCGCACCGCCACGGTGCGCCAGAACGAAGAATCACACCCTTTCTATTCAGGAGCATCCGATGAGCAACGTCCCGGCCGATCTGAAGTACACCGACGAACATGAGTGGATCCGCGCCGAAGCCGACGGCACGGTGGCGATCGGCATCACCGATCACGCGCAGAGCACGCTCGGCGACATCGTCTTCCTCGAACTGCCGAAGGTCGGCTCGCAGGTGAAGGCAGGCGACGCCATCGGCGTCGTCGAATCGGTGAAAGCCGCGTCGGACATCTACTCGCCGGTGACCGGCGAAGTGGTCGCGATCAACACGGACGCGGCCGATGCGCCGGAAGACGTGAACGGCGACGCGTACGGCACGTGGCTGTTCAAGATCAAGCTCGCGGCCGGCGCATCGACCGACAGCCTGCTCGACGCAGCCGCTTACGAAAAGCTGGTCGGCTAAGCCAACCCTTTACAAATCGCGCGGCGCGCCGGCCCGGCAGCACGGGCCCAGCCCCGCGTGAGGCCCGAGTCAGTGTTGAAGCGCTGGCTCGGGTCGACCGCACAGCATGAGATCAGAGCAAGCGCTGAAGCGCTAACCCTGGTCGACCCAGGACCACCATGAAGCTCGAACACCCGGACCGCCTGATGAACCGCACGCCCCTCTCGCTCGCCGCGCTCGAAACGCACGACGCGTTCGCTGAACGCCATATCGGCCCCGACGCCGCCAGCCAGCAGGCGATGCTCGACACGCTCGGCTTCGCGTCGCGCGCCGCGCTGATCGACGCCGTGATTCCCGCATCGATCCGCCGCGCGGAAACGCTGCCGCTCGGCCCGTTCGCGCAACCGAAGAGCGAAGCCGAAGCGCTCGCCGCGCTGCGCGAGCTCGCGGACAAGAACCAGGTGTTCCGCTCGTACATCGGCCAGGGCTACTACGACTCGCACACCCCGGCAGTGATCCTGCGTAACGTGCTCGAAAACCCGGCGTGGTACACGGCCTATACGCCGTACCAGCCTGAAATTTCCCAGGGCCGCCTCGAGGCGCTCCTGAACTTCCAGCAGATGGTCGCCGACCTGACGGGCCTCGCGATCTCGAACGCGTCGCTGCTCGACGAGGCGACTGCCGCGGCCGAGGCGATGACGCTGCTGCAGCGCGTCGGCAAGCCGAAGACGAACATCTTCTACGTCGCCGACGACGTGCTGCCGCAGACGCTCGAAGTGATCCGCACCCGCGCGCTGCCGGTCGGCATCGAGGTCAAGACGGGCCCCGCCGCCGACGCCGCGCAGTCGAACGCGTTCGGCGTGCTGCTGCAATACCCGGGCGTGAACGGCGACGTGCGCGACTACCGCGCGCTCACCGAAGCGATCCACGCCGCCGGCGGCCACGTGGTCGTCGCGGCCGACATCCTCGCGCTGACCGTGCTGACGCCGCCCGGCGAATGGGGCGCGGACGTCGCGGTCGGCAACACGCAGCGCTTCGGCGTGCCGATGGGCTTCGGCGGCCCGCACGCCGCCTACATGGCCGTGCGCGACGAATTCAAGCGCCAGATGCCGGGCCGCCTCGTCGGCGTGACCGTCGACGCGCAGGGCAAGCCCGCGCTGCGCCTCGCGCTGCAAACACGCGAACAGCACATCCGCCGCGAGAAGGCGACGTCGAACGTGTGTACCGCGCAGGCGCTGCTCGCGATCATGGCGAGCATGTACGCGGTCTATCACGGCCCGCACGGCCTGAAGACGATCGCGCTGCGCGTGAACCGCATCGCGGCGCTCGTCGCGGCCGGCGTGAAGCAGCTCGGCTTCGCGACCGTCAACGACACGTTCTTCGACACGCTGACGATCGATACCGGCGCGCGCACCGCGCAAGTCCACGAATTTGCCCAAGCGAAGCGCATCAACCTGCGCCGCGTGAGCGCCACGCAGGTCGGCGTGTCGGTCGACGAGACGACGACCCGCGGCGACCTCGCCGCCCTGCTCGCTGTGTTCGCGCAGGCCGCCGGCGGCACCGCGCCGGATGTCGACGCACTGGACGCAGGCCTCGCCGGCGTCGCCGCGCTGCCGGCCGGCCTCGAACGGACGAGCGCGTACCTGACGCACCACGTGTTCAACCGCCACCATTCGGAAACGGAAATGCTGCGCTACCTGCGCAGCCTGTCGGACAAGGATCTCGCGCTCGACCGCTCGATGATCCCGCTCGGCTCGTGCACGATGAAGCTGAACGCGACGTCGGAAATGCTGCCCGTCACGTGGCCCGAATTCGGCCGGATCCACCCGTTCGCGCCGGCCGAGCAGACGGTCGGCTACCGCGAGATGATCGACCAGCTCGAGCAGATGCTCGTCGCGGCAACCGGCTACGCAGCCGTGTCGCTGCAGCCGAACGCGGGCTCGCAGGGCGAGTACGCGGGCCTCTTGATCATCCACGCATACCACGCATCGCGCGGCGAAAGCCACCGCGACGTGTGCCTGATCCCGGCATCCGCGCACGGCACGAACCCGGCATCGGCACACATGGCCGGCATGAAGGTCGTCGTCGTCGCGTGCGACGCGCAGGGCAACGTCGACATCGCCGACCTGAAGGCGAAGGCCGACGAGCATGCGAACGACCTCGCGGCGATCATGATCACGTATCCGTCGACGCACGGCGTGTTCGAGCAGAACGTGCGCGAGATCTGCGAGATCGTGCATGCGCACGGCGGCCAGGTGTATGTCGACGGCGCGAACATGAACGCGATGGTCGGCCTGACCGCGCCCGGCCAGTTCGGCGGCGACGTGTCCCACCTGAACCTGCACAAGACCTTCTGCATCCCGCACGGCGGCGGCGGCCCGGGCGTCGGCCCGGTCGCGGTCGGCGCGCACCTCGCGAAGTTCCTGCCGAACCAGCGCTCGACCGGCTACACGCGCGGCGAGGAAGGCATCGGCTCGGTGTCGGCCGCGCCGTACGGCTCGGCATCGATCCTGCCGATCTCGTGGATGTACATCGCGATGATGGGCGCGAAGAACCTGACCGCCGCGACGGAAACCGCGATCCTCAATGCGAACTACATCGCGAAGCGCCTCGCGCCGCACTACCCGGTGCTGTATTCGGGCCCGGGCGGGCTGGTCGCGCACGAGTGCATTCTCGACCTGCGTCCGATCAAGGATTCGAGCGGCATCAGCGTCGACGACGTCGCGAAGCGTCTGATGGACTACGGCTTCCACGCGCCGACGATGAGCTTCCCGGTGCCGGGCACGCTGATGGTCGAGCCGACCGAATCGGAATCGCAGGAAGAGCTCGACCGCTTCATCGCCGCGATGATCGCGATCCGCGACGAAATCCGCGCGGTCGAGGAAGGCCGCGCCGACCGCGAGGACAACCCGCTGCGTCACGCACCGCACACGGCGGCCGTGGTCACCGCGAACGAATGGCCGCACGCGTACTCGCGCGAGCAGGCTGCGTACCCGGTCGCATCGCTCGGCACGAACAAGTACTGGCCGCCCGTCGGCCGCGCGGACAACGCCTATGGCGACCGCAACCTGTTCTGCTCGTGCGTGCCGATGTCGGAATACGCGTAACGCAGGCCGAGCCGGAGCCGCCCGATGGTGCACCGCACCGCACGCAACCCGCGTTGCGTGCGGTTTTTGCATGCGTCGGGTGAACCGGCTCACGTTCGTCCGTCAATCCGGCTAACATCACACGCGATCCAGCCAATGAAGGAGTTCTGCATGGTGCGTACGATGTTTCCGGGACGCGAATCATGGCCCATGCGGCGGCGCACACGCGCCCGCGCGTTCGTGCCGACGCTCGTCGCGTCGCTGTCGATCGCCGCTGCCGGTCTCGGCACGGCGGGCACGGCGCGCGCCGCGATGAATTTTTGCGCGGCGCCCGCGCTGCAGTCGAGCGAGACGACCCAGGCCGAGCCGGGCATACAGGCGCTGATCCGTGGCGTCGACGCGCATCTCGGCGAGCAGCCGAAGGCGCTGCCGCGCGTGCACACCGAAGGCACGCTGCCGCACGAAGGCATCTACGACCAGAGCGTCGCCGCGATGAAGGACATGGACCTGATGCGCGACGCGGCGCTCGCGTGGCGCGTGACCAACGATCCGCGCTACCTGCAGTTCGTCGACCGCTTCCTGTCCGCGTGGGTCGTGACCTACCAGCCGGGCTTCAACCCGATCGACGAGACCCGTTTCGACAGCCTGATCCTGGCCTACGACATGACCGCGAGCGCGCTGCCGGTGAAGACCCGCAACGCCGCGTCGGCGTTCATCGCGAAGCTCGGCGCCGGCTACGTCGCGCAGATCGACGCGCAGAAGCGCCCGCTCGCGGGCACCTGGCGCAACAACTGGCAGAGCCACCGGATCAAGCTGATCGCGCTGTCCGCGTTCACGCTCGGCGATCGCAAGATGATGAACGCCGCGCAGCGCCTGTTCGTCGAGCATCTCGCCGACAACATCGCCGCGGACGGCACGACCTACGATTTCACGGAGCGCGATGCGCTGCACTACGCGGTGTACGACCTGCAGCCGCTCGTGACCGCCGCGCTCGCCGCGCGCCGCTTCAACCGCAACTGGCTGCGCGAAAAGGGCTCGAACGGTGCGACGCTCGCAGCCGCGCTCGACTGGCTCGCGCCGTATGCGCGCGGCGAGAAAACGCATGAGGAATTCGTGCATTCGCCGGTCGCGTTCGACGCGAAGCGGCGCGAAGCCGGCATTCCGGGCTACACGGGGCAGTGGGACCCGAAAAACGCCACCGAACTCTTTCATCTGGCCGCGCGGCTCGACGGGCGCTACGCCCGCGTCGCGCAGCAGCTTTCCCCGACGCCGCCCGCATGGCTAGCCGCGTGCTTGCCGCTGCAGGCGCGCTAGAATTTCTACAGTAAGGCAGGAATCAAAATGGCAGTCAGCGTGTTTGACCTCTTCAAGATCGGCATCGGCCCGTCCAGTTCGCACACGGTCGGCCCGATGCGCGCCGCGCTGATGTTCGTCCAGGGCCTCGAGCGCGACGGGCAGCTCGACGCGACCGCGAACGTGAAAGTCGAGCTGTATGGCTCGCTCGGCGCGACCGGCAAGGGCCACGGCACCGACCGCGGCGTGATGCTCGGCCTGCTTGGCGACGCACCCGACACCGTCGATCCCGAAACGATCGCCGCCCGCCTCGAAGCCGTGCGCACGTCGAAGACGCTCGCGCTGCTCGGCAAGCATCCGGTTCCGTTCGTCCTCAAGGAGCACATCGCGTTCTACCGCCAGGCACTGCCCGAGCATCCGAACGGGATGAAGCTGCGCGCGACCGACGCGAGCGGCGCGGTGCTGGTCGAGCGCACCTACCTGTCGGTCGGCGGCGGCTTCGTCGTGACGGCCGGCGCGCCGAACACGAAGGTGCTGAGCGCGGCCGAACAGATGACCCATCCGTTCACCAACGCGGCGGAACTGCTCGCGCTGACCGAAAAGACCGGCAAGTCGATCGCGCAGCTGATGTGGGAAAACGAGCGCGCGTGGCACACCGAGGAAGAGACGCGCGACGGCCTGCTGAAGATCTGGAGCGTGATGCAGTCGTGCGTGTCGCGCGGCTGCGGGATCGGCAACCCGGACGCCGACGGCAACCTGCCCGGCCCGTTCCAGGTCAAGCGCCGCGCGCCGCAGTTGTACCGCACGCTGACGGGCAGCCCGGAGCGCGCGCTGCAGGATCCGCTGTCGATGATCGACTGGATCAACCTGTACGCGATCGCGGTCAACGAGGAAAACGCGGCCGGCGGGCGCGTCGTCACCGCGCCGACCAACGGTGCAGCCGGCATCATCCCGGCCGTGCTGCATTACTACACGCGCTTCACGCCGGGCGCGAACGAACAGGGCGTGATCGACTTCCTGCTGACGGCCGCCGCAATCGGCATCCTGTACAAGCTCAACGCGTCGATCTCCGGCGCGGAAGTCGGCTGCCAGGGTGAAGTCGGGGTCGCGTGCTCGATGGCGGCGGGCGCGCTCGCCGCGGTGCTCGGCGGCACGCCGCGCCAGGTCGAGAACGCGGCCGAGATCGGCATGGAGCACAACCTCGGACTCACCTGCGACCCGGTCGGCGGGATGGTGCAGATCCCGTGCATCGAGCGCAACGCGATGGCATCGGTGAAGGCCGTCAACGCGGCGCGCATGGCGCTGCGCGGCGACGGCACGCACTACGTGTCGCTCGACTCGGTGATCAAGACGATGCGCGAAACCGGCGCGGACATGAAGACGAAGTACAAGGAAACGTCGCGCGGCGGGCTGGCGGTGAATATCGTCGAGTGCTGAGCGGAGCGCGTGACGGCCACTGCCGTCGAGCGTGCAGCACGCGGAGAATCTCGACGATGCGCTCCGCGTCGGGAATGGGCGGGCGCGGATCGTCGAGCGCTTGCTTTACCTGTTTGCGGACCCATCGATCGTAAGCGGCCGCCTCGTGTGCCGCCTTCAGCGCGGCCGAACGATCGGGCGTCGTGGCCCGGCCCGCAGCATCGGGATCGAACGCCGACGCATCCACGTATTAGACCCGGCCCCAATACAATACTTTTCACCGTCTGGAGAACAGGCGCCCGCTATCCTTCCGGCTAGTCGTGCAGCCAGTTCTCCAGTTTCACGCCCGGATAGCTCGCGAAATCACGCTCGTTGTTGGTCACAAGCGTGACGTCGAGCGAGACGGCATGCGCGGCAATCAGCTTGTCCAGTTGATCCTTCTTGCGCTCGCGCGTCGCCTCGCGGATCGGCCCATACGCCTGCGCGGCCGCCCCGTCGAACGGGGCAACGGGAATGTCCTCGATGAGCACAGCGAGATTGCGACGCTCCCGGGAAGGATTCGCGCACACGGTAACCCCGTATTCGAGTTCCGCGTAGGTGATCGCCGACATCACGACGTCCCCCGTATAGCACTGCGCGAAGCGCTTTGCGACCTGCTCCGGCTGATTCTTCATCAGATAGATGCACATATTGGTGTCGAGCATGTAACGCGACATCACAGGCCCTCGCGTTCAGCCTGCTCCTGATCGCCGCGTCCTTCGGCCATGAAGTCCGGCCCGAATTTCGCGAACTTCTCGAGGACGCCGGCCAGCGGTCGCCGCGCAGGTCGAATGCGAATTTCATCGCCAACCCGCTCGATCTCAAGTTCGATATCGCTGCGCTCGTAAGCAAGATCCGCAGGAATCCGCACGGCCTGCGAGTTGCCGTTCCGAAATACTCTGGTGGTATGCATATTCCTCTCCAACCACGGATGTACGATGGATGTACGATGGATGTACACTAGATCATATCCGGTGCAATGTAAATCCTTGTATGTACACTGCCCATCATCTGACGGATGCGCAACTCGGCCAGATGACGAGCACCGACAAGTGAGCAAATGCTTACATTCCTGTAACGCAATCCCGCTTGCACCACCGCGATCAGACTACGCGTTCCGACACTTTTCACCGCCCCCCGAACGGGCGTAATCTGTACGTCCCGCTACCCAGGGAGACGGCATCCCATGTCGCATTCCACGGATTTCGAGCAGCGCGGCGCGAACGGCGCACGCCTGCTCGTCGATGCGTTGCTCGCCAACCACGTCGAACGCGTGTTCTGCGTGCCGGGCGAGAGCTTTCTCGCCGTGCTCGATGCGCTCGCGGACGACACCGCGCGCATCCAGACAATCGTCTGCCGGCATGAGGCCGCCGCCGCGAACATGGCGGAGGCGGTCGGCAAGCTGACCGGCCGCCCCGGCGTCGCGTTCGTCACGCGCGGGCCCGGCGCGACGCACGCGTCGATCGGCGTACACACCGCATTCCAGGATTCGACGCCGATGATCCTGTTCATCGGCCAGTGCGCGCGTGAGCACCTCGACCGCGAAGCGTTCCAGGAAATCGACTACCGGCGGATGTTCGGCCAGATGGCAAAATGGGTCGCGCAGATCGACGACCCGCGCCGCCTGCCGGAATACCTGAGCCATGCGTTCCACGTTGCCACCTCCGGCCGGCCGGGCCCGGTCGTGCTCGCGCTGCCGGAAGACGTGCTGTCCGAGCCCTGCGCACCGCAGCCGGTCGCGCCGGCCGCGAAGCGGGTCGCGGCCGCGCCGTCGACCGCGCAGATCGATGAATTGCGCGAGCGGCTCTCCCGCGCGGAGCGGCCGGTCGTGATCGCCGGCGGCAGTGGCTGGACGACTGACGCGTGCGCAAACCTGCGCAGCTTCGTCGAGCGCTGGCAGTTGCCCATCGCGTGCGCGTTCCGCTATCAGGACACGTTCGACAATGCACACCCGAACTACGCGGGCGACGTCGGGCTCGGCATCAATCCCGCGCTCGCGAAGCGCATCCGCGAAGCCGACCTGCTGTTCGCGCTCGGCCCGCGCCTCGGCGAGGCGACGACCGGCGGCTACACGCTGCTCGATATCCCGAAGACTCGCCAGACGCTGATCCACGTCCACCAGGGCGCGGACGAACTCGGCCGCGTCTATGCGGCCGACTTGCCGATCGTGTCGGGGATGCCGGAAATCGCGACGCTGCTCGCCGCACTCGACCCGCCCGCCACGCCCGCTTGGGCCGGCAGCGCGGCGGACGCGCACCGCGCCTATCTCGACTGGCACGCGCCGCTGCCGATGCCCGGCGACGTCCAGCTCGGCGACGTGATGGTGCAGCTGCGCGAGCGGCTGCCGCACGACGCGATCCTGACCAACGGCGCCGGCAACTACGCGATCTGGCTGCACCGGCACTTCGCGTACCGGCATTTCCGCTCGCAGCTCGCGCCGACGAGCGGCGCGATGGGCTACGGGATTCCGGCCGCGCTCGCCGCGAAGTCGCTGTATCCGGCTCGGCCGGTCGTCGCGCTCGCCGGCGACGGCTGCTTCATGATGGCCGGTAACGAGCTCGCGACCGCGATGCAGTACGGGCTGAACATCGTCGTGATCGTCGTCAACAACGGGCAATTCGGCACGATCCGCATGCATCAGGAGCGCAACTACCCGGGACGCGTGCACGGCACGGCGCTCACGAACCCCGATTTCGCCGCGTATGCGCGCGCGTTCGGCGCGCATGGCGAGACGGTCGAGCGCACCGCCGATTTCGCGCCCGCGCTCGACCGCGCGCTGACTTGCGGATTGCCCGCGCTGATCGAGATCCGCGTGCCGCAGGACGCCAGCACGCCGGCGGCGACGCTCGCGCAGATCCAGGAGCAAGGGCGCCGCGCACGCGGCGAATGACGATGGACACCCGCGCCGCTCCGGCCGGCGCCGCGCTAACGCACGACGACGCACTCACCTGGCCCGGCACGCTGCTCGCGCCGGACGGCACGCTCGTCGCGCCTTATGACGTCGAAGATGACGTCGAGCGACATGAAGGCGGCGCGGTCGGCCTGGTGCCGGCTGCGCCCGCGCTCGGCCTGCTGCATGCGGCGACCCGACCGTTCCGGTTCGACTACGACGGCCGGATGCACGTGCACGTGATCAACGGGATGGGGGTCGCGCTCGGCGATTCGGTGATCGGCCTGACCGCGCTCGCTGCACTGCGCGACGCCCATCCGGGCCTGCGCTTCACGCTGTATCGCCCTGCCCGCACGCCGCGTTACGTCGAAACGCTGTATGCGCTCGCCGCCAACGTCATCGCGCCGTCGCGCACGCTGCCGTGGCGGGCCGAAGCGCTGCCCGCCGACGCGCGATGCATCGACCTCGGCAATCACCTGTACTGGCCCGCCTTCGCGCGGCTGCCGATGATCGACTTCTTCATCGACGCGCTCGGCGCGGATCCCGCGGCGCTCCCCGCGTCCGCGAAGCGCAACCGCTGGCTTGCGCGGCTGCCGCTGCCCGCGCTGCCGGCCGAATGGCAGCGGCCGTACGTGCTGTTTTGCCCAAGCGCGAGCACCGCGGTGCGCAGCGTGCCGCCCGCGCTGCGCGCCGGGTTCGTCGACAGGCTCGCGCGGCGCTACCGGCTGCCCGTCGTCGGCTTCGAGCCGGTCGCGCACCCCGCTTATGTCGATGTCAGCCGCCACGCGCGCGATACCGCGGCATTCGTCGCCTGGATCAAGGGGGCGAGCCTGCTGTTCTCGTCGGACACGGCCGCGCCGCATCTCGCCGACGGCTTCGACGTGCCGACGCTCGCGTGCTTCACGACGATCGCGCCGGAATTGCGGGTGCGCGACTATCCGCATTGCGTCCCGGTCGCGCTCGACGTGCCGGAAGCGTTGCGCGGATTGCATCGCAGCGAAGCGCCGGACCATCTGGCGGCGGTCGACGCCGCGTATCGGGCTGTCGATTGGGATGCGGTGGGCTGGCCGGCCATTTAACCCACAATTCGCCCCGCAATTTGACCTGCAGCGGCCCGGACGCGATTACCCGACCGCGACCATCGTCACGCTGTCGCGCAGCGTCTCCGACGGCCGCTTGCCGAACATCCGCCGGTAGTCGGTCGCGAACTGACTCAGGTGCCAGAAACCCCACGCCTCGGCGACGTCCTGCACCGACTCGACCGCGCGGCCGCACAGGTCACGCCGCGCGCCGTTCAGCCGCAGCGTGCGCAGATAGGTCGCGGGCGCCATCCCGAGCACGTCCTGGAAGCAGTACTGCAGCGTACGGCGACTCACATGCAGCTGTTCGCACAGCTCGGGCACGCCGACCGGGCGCGTGCGATGCGCGAGCACGTACTCGCGCGCCTGCTCGACGATCCAGCGTCGCTTCGCGAGCGACGCACCGGACGCGCCGTCGGCGGGCAGCGCGCACACGTCGAACAGCGCGGCGAGCACGTCGGCCTGCAGGTCGTTGCGCTGCGGGTCGGACAGCGGCGCCGTGGCGGCGGCCGCGTCGTCGAGACGGCGCCCGAGCAACGCGCACAGGTGCGTGAGCCGCGCCTCGCCGACCTGCATCACGGTCTGCATCGGCAGGCGCTCGTCGAGCCCGCAATGCTCGACCTGCTCCGCATAGCGGCGCAGCACGTCGCCGCGCACGACGACGCCGTAGATCGAGAACTGTGCGGGTGTCAGCAGTTCGAATTCGACATTGCCGGGCCGGAACGCGAGCGCGCCGGCCTCGATCCGGCATGCGTCGACGCGCGCCGCGCCGTCGCGCACGAGCGGGATGCCGAACCAGTACGCATCGCCGCGCACCTCGCATGCCTGGCGCAGCAGGTGACTCGTCGATTCGCGGAACAGCTTCATCGTGTCGAGCGGCAACTCGGTCAGCGTGCCGACGAAGCGGCCCGCCGCGAGCTGGTCGTAGGTCTGCCGCCAGCCGATCAGGTTGCGCGCCTGCTCGTCGGCGTCATGCGCGACGCTGACGACGGCCTGCCCGGCCGATGCGTCGTCGCCGTGCGCGTTGCGGCACGTGTCCTCGGCCGTCGGTTCGCCGGTGCAATCCACTCGTTCGCTCATCCGTTTCTCCTTCAACCCGCGCGGAACTGCGTCGATCACGCAAATCCCGTGCCGAATCGCGAGCCTTGCGCGTGCGATCCGGCGCAAAGCCCGTCATTCAACGACGATGCGCATGGTCGCGCAATGCGTGCCGATCGGGATGGCGCACCGCCTGCACCCGGCTGGTGCGGCCTCCGCAGGTACCGCACGTCAGGTGTGCCGCAACCGCACGACGCGCGTGCCGCAATTGCCGTATGCCTGCGCGACCGTCAGCTCGACGATCGGCGAGCCCGCCGGCCACGGCGCCGCGTCGCCGTCCGACAGATCGCTGCGCACGACCGCCCGGCCATTGATCCGGTACCGGATCCCGCGCAGGAAATCGACGAACAGCAGCCCGACCCCGTTGCCATCGCATCGCGCCGCGTCGATCCGCGCGTCCGGCCCGGCCGCGCGCGGCAACGCGAACCGCAGCGTCTTCGTGTCGAGCACCCTGACGACCGGCAGCCATTCGCCGTTCGCGTCGCGCATCGACTGCACGATGTCGCAGGTCACGCTCGCGTGGCCGCCGCATCCGGTGCCGACGAACATGAAAGGCTGCGTCTCGATGAATTGCCGCACGCCGATGCTCACCCGCGTCGTGACGACGTCGCTCATGCGCTCGGCTTCGTCCGCGACGCCGAAGCGGCGATGTGCGTCGAGCTCTCCGTCGTGAAAGACCGGATACCGGGAAGTTGGTCGAGTCGGTTCCGCCATGTCGGCTCCTCGCGAGTCGGGTCAGCGCAGGCTGCCACGCCGCCTGCCGGCGACATCGCACCCGCCAGCGCCAGCGGATGTCGCACGTGCTGCGGCCCCAAAACGACGGCGCCGGACCGCCGAAGCGGTGTTGCCGTCGGCACCGGCACCGGTGAAACAGCCACCGGTGCCCGACCGACCGACAACCCGCGCCCCCGCGGTCCGGCCCGTGCTGCAACGCAAGCGTCGATCAGAAGAACCCGAGCGCCTCGGCCTGGTAGCTGACGAGCAGGCACTTGGTCTGCTGATAGTTCGACAGCGCCATCTTGTGCGTCTCGCGACCGATGCCCGACTGCTTGTACCCGCCGAATGCCGCGTGCGCGGGATACAGGTGGTAGCAGTTCGTCCACACGCGGCCGGCCTCGATCTCGCGGCCCATCCGGTACGCGCGCGTGCCATTGCGCGTCCACACGCCCGCGCCGAGGCCGAAGAACGTGTCGTTCGCAAGTTCGATCGCTTCCTGCTCGTCCTTGAACGTCATCACCGACGCAACCGGTCCGAAGATCTCTTCCTGGAACACGCGCATCTTGTTGTTGCCGAGCAGCATCGTCGGCTTCACATAGAAGCCGGCGCCGAGATCGGCAGCCGGCGCCGTGCGCTCGCCGCCCGTCAGGCATTGCGCGCCTTCGCCGCGGCCGATGTCGATGTACGACAGGATCTTGTCGAGCTGCTGTTTCGACGCCTGCGCGCCGATCATCGTCTGCGGGTCGAGCGGGTGGCCGGCCTTGATGCGTTCGACGCGCGCGACGGCCTTCTCGATGAAGCGCTCGTAGATCGACTCCTGGATCAGCACGCGCGACGGGCACGTGCAGACTTCGCCCTGGTTCAGCGCGAACATCGCGAGCCCTTCGAGCGTCTTGTCGAGGAACGCGTCGTCCTGGTCCAGCACGTCGGCGAAGAAGATGTTCGGGCTCTTGCCGCCCAGCTCGACCGTCGACGGGATCAGGTTCTCCGCAGCCGCTTGCAGGATGTGCTTGCCGACCGGCGTCGAGCCCGTGAACGCGATCTTCGCGATGCGCTTGCTGGTCGCGAGCGCTTCGCCGGCTTCCTTGCCGAAGCCGTTCACGATGTTGATCACGCCCGGCGGGAACAGGTCGCCGATCAGCTCCATCAGCACGAGCACCGACGCGGGCGTCTGCTCGGCCGGCTTCATCACGATGCAGCAACCGGCCGCGAGCGCCGGCGCGAGCTTCCATGCGGCCATCAGCAGCGGGAAGTTCCACGGGATGATCTGGCCGACGACGCCGAGCGGCTCGTGGAAGTGGTAGGCGACCGTGTTGTCGTCGATTTCGGAGATGCCGCCTTCCTGCGCGCGGATGCAGCCCGCGAAATAACGGAAGTGATCGACCGCGAGCGGCAGGTCGGCGGCCATCGTCTCGCGCAGCGGCTTGCCGTTGTCGATCGTTTCCGCGACGGCGAGCAGCTTCAGGTTCTTTTCCATCCGGTCGGCCGCGGCGAGCAGCAGATTCGCGCGCTCGGTCACGGACGCCTTGCCCCACTTGCGGCGCGCGGCGTGCGCGGCATCGAGCGCGACCTCGATGTCGTCGGCGCTCGAGCGCGGCACGCGGCAGAACGGCTGGCCGTTGATCGGCGACACGTTCTCGAAATACTCGCCCTTGACCGGAGGCACCCACTTGCCGCCGATGTAGTTGTCGTACTGCTGACGGTACGGATATTCGACGTCGAGGCCCAGTTGTTTCAGGTCAAACGGGTTCATCTGATGTCTCCTGTTCATCATGCTTGTCGGAATGCAGCGCCGGTTGGTTGCGCGTGATGCTTTACGCAACATGCATGCCAAAGCGAGCCGATGCGGCCGGCACGGCCGCGTGCAGTGGCGTGCGTGGCTGCGGAACAGGTGACTGCGCCAGATTTGAACACCGGAATTGCGCCGCCACGTAGCGGGTCGTTCGAAATTTTCACAGCGAAGGTGGCTGCGCAGATGCGCGGCACTTGGCACTTGGCACTTGGCACTTGGCACTTGGCACCCGATTGTGCGGCGCGGGCCGTGGCATGTCGCTTGCGTGTCCGGAGGACTCGCTACCCTTCGCCACCCTTCACACCGAGCCTGTCCATGCACCCTCACGGCCCGCTGTCCGCCGACGCCATCGCGTTCATCCGCGAGCAGGCGTTCCTGATCGTCGCGACCGCGAATGCGGCCGGCGACAGCGATTGCTCGTACCGCGGGCGGCAACCGCGCAGCGACAGCACGTTCGAGCCGCTCGTCGACGTGCCCGACCCCGGCACGCTCGTGCTGCCCGATTTCGCGGGCAACAACCTGTTCAACACGATCGGCAACCTGCTCGTGAATCCGGGCATCGCGCTGCTGTTCGTCGACTTCCCGCGCAAAACGACGTGGCTCGTGCAGGGTCATGCGACTGTCGACGAGGACGCGCGCCGCTGGGCGCACATCTGGCCGGCCGCGCAACGCTATGTCGTCGTCGCGGTCGACGGCGCGCATCAACGGGCAGACGACGCGCTTCCGCTCCTCGTTTCCGCTTAGGCTACGTTCGCCCGGTTCTCCCGCCGGCCGCCGAGAAACACGAACACGACTGCCGCGCACAGCAGCGTGACGACGGCCAGCGCGGTCAGCAGATGGTCGAACGCATGCGTGTAGCTCGCGAGCAGCACCCCGCGCGCGGCTGCCGGCAACGCGGCCTGCGCGCCCCCCAGATCGCCCGTCGCGAGCTGCGCGGCCGCCCGAGTCAGCGCGTCGGGCGCG
>NZ_JAAGPL010000173.1:0-18803 GCF_017104785.1 Burkholderia sp. Ac-20353
GCACGACGCGAGGCTCTCCTCCGTTTCGGACACTCTTTCCCCAAAAGCCGTGCGCAATGGGCCGTCGCCGGCAGCGGCAGCGGCAGCGGCGGGAAACTCGGCGGGCCTGTCGCGGCTCAGCTATCTCGACACCGGCGATCCGCAGGTCGCGTCGGTGATCGCGAAGGTGCGCAAGGTGATCGGCAAGGACATTCCGATCCTGATCACCGGTGAGACCGGCACCGGCAAGGAACTGCTCGCGCAGGCGATCCACAACGACTCGCCGCGGCGCGACGCGCCGTTCGTCGCGGTCAACTGCGCGTCGATTCCGGAGACGCTGATCGAATCCGAGCTGTTCGGGTACGAGGAGGGCGCGTTCACCGGCGCGCGCCGCAAGGGCGCGATCGGCAAGCTGCTGCAGGCGAACGGCGGCACGCTGTTCCTCGACGAGATCGGCGACATGCCGTATCCGCTGCAGGTGCGGCTGCTGCGCGTGCTGCAGGAGCGCATCGTCAACCCGCTCGGCTCGACGAAGACGATTCCCGTGGATATCTCGATCATCTGCGCGACGCACCGCGACCTGCGCGACATGATCGCGCAGAACCGCTTCCGCGAGGATCTCTATTACCGTCTGAACGGCCTCGTGGTGCGCCTGCCACCGCTGCGCGACCGCACCGATCTCGCGGTCGTCGTGCAGAAGATGTTGCAGCGGGAAGCATTCTCGGGCGCTGACCACCCGCCGCTCACCGTCGCGCCGGACGTGATGGCGTTGTTCGTGCGTTGCACGTGGCCCGGCAACTTCCGCCAGCTCGGCAACCTGCTGCGCACGGCCGCGGCGATGGTCGACGACGACGGCGAGATCCGGCGCGAGCACCTGCCGGACGACTTCTTCGACGACCTGCGCCGCGGCGACGCACAGGCCGCGCCTGACGCGGGTGTCACACCGGGAGTTGCACCCGGTATCGCACCGGGTGTCGTACTGCCTGTCGCGCCGTGCGCCGCGGACGCGCTCCCGCCTGCCGACGCGCGCCTGCAGGACGTCGCCGCGTCCGCGATCGCCGCCGCGCTGGCCCGTCATGGCGGCAACGTGTCCGCGGCGGCGCGCGCGCTCGGCGTGTCGCGCAACACGATCTACCGGAAGATGCCGGCGGCCGACGCGGGCCGCCACCCGTCGGAAGAAAGCTGACGCGCAGGCTGTCCGACGGCCGCCGGACGGCCGCCAATTGCGCGCCACCTGTCACAGCCGGTGTGTCAAGTTGCAACACCGGTGTTCAACGATTCAACACCTGTCACGGCCCCCGTGCGTCGTGCCGCCGGGGTGGCGGAGCGCGTCCGCGCCGTTCCTGTCGGCAAATCGTAAGGAATCCATCCAGACGCCCGGGCGACGGGCCTATCCCGCATTCGCGCGCGCTTTGCGCGGCTTCGGCACGCTCCTTGCTGAAGAGGAAGCGACCGCTCGATTGGCGCGGTTCCTCGACTCACCAACTCAACAAGGAGACACATCATGCAGTGGACGACCCCGTCTTACACCGACCTGCGCTTCGGCTTCGAAATCACGATGTACATCGCCAACCGCTGATCGCCGCGCGATGCGTTGCCCGTGTCGCCGTGCGCGGCGCGGGCAGCCTCGGGAGCTGACGCCCATGAAGATCAAGATACTCGGCTCGGGAGCCGGCGGCGGCCTGCCGCAATGGAATTGCAATTGCGCGAACTGCGCTCGTGCGCGCAGCGGCGCCGGCGACGTGCTGCCGCGCACGCAGTCGTCGATCGCGGTCAGCGAGAACGGCATCGACTGGATCCTCGTCAACGCGTCGCCCGACATCCTTTCCCAGTTGCGCGCGAATCCGGACATGCAGCCGGCGCGCGCGATCCGCGACAGCGGCATTGCCGCCGTCGTGCTGTGCGATGCGCAGATCGACCACGTGACGGGCCTGCTGATGCTGCGCGAGCGCTCGACGCCGCTGCCGCTTTACGCAACCGCGCCGGTGCTCGACGACCTGTCGACCGGGTTGCCGCTCGTGCCGCTGCTCGGCCATTACTGCGGCGTCGATGCGCACACGATCGCGCTCGGCGAACCGTTCTCGGTGCCCGCGGCCGGCGGCATCCGCATCGCCGCGATCCCTGTCGACAGCAAGGCGCCGCCTTATTCGCCGCGACGCGCGTCGGCCGCGCCCGGCGACAACGTCGCGCTGTCGATCGAAGATGTCGCGAGCGGCCGGCGCGCGTTCTATGCGCCGGGACTCGCGGACGTTTCCGACGACGTGCGCGCGGCGATGCACGACGCCGACCTCGTGCTGGTGGACGGCACATTCTGGACCGGGACCGAGATGATCGATCTCGGCCTGTCGAGCAAGCACGCGGCCGACATGGGGCATCTCGCGCAGTGCGCGGCGAACGGGCAGCGGGGAATGATCGACTGGCTCGACATGCTGCCAGCGCGCACGCGCAAGGTGCTGACGCACATCAACAACACCAACCCGATTCTCGACCCGCATTCCGCCGAGCACGCGCGCCTGCGCGCGCATGGCATCGACGTTGCGCACGACAGCATGCAATTCGAGGTTTGACAATGAACGCTCCGATCCCCGCTACGGCGTTGCACGCGACGCCCTGGACCGCAACCGAATTCGAGGCGCAACTGCGCGCGCTCGAATCGCGCTACCACATCCACCACCCGTTCAACCGGCGGCTCAACAGCGGCGCGTGCTCGCCCGCGCAGATCCGCGGCTGGGTCGCGAACCGCTTCTACTACCAGATCAACATCCCGCTCAAGGATGCGGCGATCCTGTCGAACTGTCCGGACCGCGACACGCGGCGCCTGTGGATCCAGCGCCTGATCGATCACGACGGCCAGGGCGACAACGCAGGCGGGATCGAGGCGTGGGTGCGGCTGGGCGAAGCGGTCGGCCTCGAGCGCGCCGAGCTGTGGTCGCTCGAGCACGTGCTGCCCGGCGTGCGCTTCGCGGTCGACGCGTATGTGAATTTCGCGCGGCGCGCGCCGTGGCAGGAAGCCGTGTGCTCGTCGCTGACCGAGATGTTCGCGCCGCAAATCCACCTCGACCGGCTTGCGGGCTGGCCGTCGCATTACCCGTGGATCGAGCCGGACGGGCTGCATTACTTTCGCAGCCGTGTGCCGCTCGCGCAGCGCGACGTCGAGCACGGGCTCGCGGTCACGCTGCAGCATTTCACGACGCCGGAAGCGCAGCAACGCGCGCTCGGCATTCTGCAATTCAAGCTGGACATCCTGTGGTCGATCCTCGACGCAGTCGAAAGGGCGTACCCCGCATGAACGCGATCGATGCCGTCAGCGGCGTGCCGCTGCGCCCCTGCCTGAGGGGCATGTTCCGCCTGCAGTGGGAGGTGGCCCAGGATGCCTACGTGCTCCTTTATCCGGAAGGAATGGTCAAGCTCAACCCGAGCGCGGGCGAGATTCTCGCGCGCTGCGACGGCACGCGCGAGCTGGACGACATCATCGGCGAACTCGAGCGGCTGTTCAGCCAGTCGGATCTCGCCGCGGACGTGTACCGCTTCCTCGATCACGCGCGGCTGCGCGGCTGGCTCGACTGAGATGACGCCCGATACTTCCCGCCCGTCCGCGCCGCTGTGGCTGCTCGCGGAGCTCACGTACCGTTGCCCGCTGCATTGCACGTTCTGCTACAACCCGGTCGACTTCGCGACGCACGGCGCGGAACTCGACACCGATGCGTGGCGTGCGGTGATCAGCGACGCACGCGCGCTCGGCGCCGCGCAGATCGGCTTCTCGGGCGGTGAGCCGCTGCAGCGCGGCGACCTCGAGACGCTCGTCGCGCATGCGCGCGGGCTCGGTTTCTACACGAACCTGATCACGTCGGGGATCGGGCTGAACGCGGCGCGCATCGGACGGCTCAAGGCGGCAGGGCTCGACCATATCCAGCTGTCGCTGCAGGACTCGACGCGCGAGCTGAACGATTTCCTGACCAGCACGCGCACGTTCGAGCTGAAGCGCAACGTCGCGCGGCTCGTCAAGGCGCACGGCTATCCGATGGTGCTCAACTGCGTGCTGCATCGCTTCAACCTGCCGCATGTGGGCCAGATCATCGAGATGGCGCTCGATCTCGGCGCCGATTACCTGGAGCTCGCGAATACGCAGTACTACGGCTGGGCGCTGCTGAACCGCGATCAGCTGATGCCGACCGCCGAACAGTTGCGCGAGGCCGAGGACACGGTCAACCGCTATCGGAAGCTCGTCGGCGAGCGCTGCCGGATCCTGTTCGTCGTGCCCGACTATTTCGAGCAGCGGCCGAAGGCATGCATGAACGGCTGGGGCTCGGTGTTTCTCGGTGTCGCGCCGGACGGCACCGCGCTGCCGTGCCACGCCGCGCGTTCGCTGCCGGGGCTCGCGCTGCCGAACGTGCGCGACCGGTCGTTGAAGGAGATCTGGTACGACAGCGACGCGTTCAACGCGTTTCGCGGCGACGGCTGGATGCGCGAGCCGTGCCGCACGTGCGACGAGCGTCATGTGGATCACGGTGGCTGCCGGTGCCAGGCGTACCTGCTGGCAGGCGATCCGGCGGAAGCCGACCCGGTGTGTGCAAAGTCCGTGCATCACGGCAAGGTCGAGCAGGCGGTGAAGCTCGCACGGCAACCCGCGCGACGCGATGAGCAGCCGATGATCTTTCGCAGCAGGGAGAATTCGCTGGCGCGGTCAGTCGGAGGTGAGTAAGTGGTGAGCGGTCGCCGGGGAAAGGCGGCGACGTAGAAAGCGGGAGCGAACGAGGCGAAGCGATGAACACCGGGGCAATCGATACGCAGTCCTCTTCATGTAGGCGTGTTGATGAAAATGCGCATGCATGGGCGAACGCGGGGCGCGGCCGGCGATGAGCACGGCTGCCCTCGATGCGCGGGACAGTGTTCGGGTGGGAGAGGCCATCCGCGGTCGCGCTGGTCGTCGCGGGATACGCGTCGCATCGATCGTCGCCGTTGTATGCGCATTGCATGCGAGTGTTTTCGTGTTGCTCGCGCGTGAACAGGTGGTGCGGAACATGCCCGTGCATCGGCAGGTGATGATGGCAACGCTGATTGCGCCGACGCCGACGACTTCGGCTGCGGCTGCGGCTGCGGCTCCTGCGGAGTCGATGGACGCGCCGCACGCGATGCATCCGGCGTCACCTGTAGCTCGAACGTCGGCACGCAGAGAGCCGTCAACGACAAAACCGCTCGTGCCAGCGAGCGCCAAGCCGCTGGTGCATGACGCGTCAGTGCTCGCCCCGTCGCGGCCGGTTCCGCCCGCAGCGACAGACGAGCGCCAAAGTGCGCCGCGAGACGATGTGAAGTCCAATGCCGCGCAGACGCAGACGCAGACGCAGACGCAGACGCAGACGCAGACGCAAGCCCAGACGAACCCCGCCCCCACGTCTCCCCATTTCGTCGCGCATCCCGAATGCGCACTGGTCAAACCCGATTACCCACCCCAGTCGCTGCGCATCGGCGAGCACGGTACCGTACTCGTCGAACTGGAAACCGACGCAGCCGGCAGCGTCGTCGCCGCGCGCGTGGTGACCGGCAGCGGTTCCCCGCGCCTCGACGCGGCAGCGCGCGAAGCGGTGCTCGCGAGCCGCTGCACGCCGCATCGCGAGTACGGTGTGCCCGTACCGACACGGGCGCGCGCACCGATCACGTTCAATCTCGACGACTGACAGGACACCTCATCATGACGGACTACGGAATCAGCCACTTGTGGGCGCAAGGCGACCCGATGACGCGCGCGGTCGCGCTGATACTCGTCGCGATGTCGATCGCGTCGTGGACGGTGATCGCGATCAAGGCGATCGAGCTCGGCGGCATCCGGCGCCGCGCGGCACGCGCGGAGGCGCGGTTCTGGGATGCCGACGGCATCGGCAGCGGCCTGCGCGCGTTCGGCGGGCCAGGCATGCCGTTCTTCGACCTCGCGCATGCGGGACAGGCGGCGATGGCTCAACACGAGGCGAGTCGACACCGGCTCCACGACCGGATCGACCCGAGCGACTGGCTGTCGCGCAGCCTGAAGACGTCGGTCGACGAATCGGCCGCGCGGCTGCAGCGCGGGCTCGGCCTGCTCGCGTCGATCGGCAGCACGGCGCCGTTCGTCGGGCTGCTGGGTACGGTCTGGGGGATCTATCACGCGCTGCTGTCGCTCGGCGTGGCCGGCGATGCGAGCCTCGACCGCGTGGCCGGGCCGGTCGGCGAGGCGCTCGTGATGACGGCGTTCGGGCTGTGCGTCGCGATTCCCGCCGTGCTCGGCTACAACACGCTCGCGCGGCTGTCGCGCGATATCGTCGCTCGCCTCAACCGTTTCGCGCACGGCCTGCATCTGCTGTTGCTGACGGGCAGCGGCCCCGCGACGGCCGAGCAGCCCGATCGGCTGATCGACAGGTCGACTGATAAACCGACCGATACACGCACCGATACGCACATCGAAACACCGTCGGCCGTCGAAGGAGCACGCGCATGAACGCCGGACCCGACGACCACGACGGTGGATTGGCGCTCGCGGCCGACATCAACATGACGCCGCTGATCGACGTGATGCTCGTGCTGCTGGTGGTGTTCATGGTGACGTTGCCGGTACTGCATCACGCCGCGCGCATCGCATTGCCGCACGCGAGCAGCCAGCGGGAGGACCTGCACACGCCGCACGTGGATGTCGCGATCGATGCGAGCGGCCGCGTGAGCTGGGATGCGCAGGCGATCCCGGACGCCGAACTGCTCGCGCGTCTCGCGGCCGCCGCCCGCGCGGTGCCGCAGCCTGAACTCCGGTTGTCGGCGGATCGCGCGGCACGCTACGACGGCGTCGCGAAGCTGCTGTCCGCGGCGCAAGCGGCCGGCCTCACGAAGATCGGCTTCGTCACCGATCCCGGCTCGACCCGGCAAGCTGCACACCCGTAACGCGACGCCTTCGTCCTGGCGGTCGCACAAGCTTGTCACGGGCATGACCGGGCGCTGACCACCTGCCGCCGCGCGTGCGTCGGCAGCGATCGCGGATATCTCCCGCCGCGCGTGCGTCGGCAGCGAACACACACCTATTCCCCGCCCACATGCAACGCGGGCGGTGACGACCTCGACCGTCACCGCCCGCGTCATGTCGTTCCACCCCCGCTTCGCGCGCGGCTGACCGCAAGCCACCACACCCGGCGGGTCAATCCGCAACGTCATCCGTCGTCGGCCCGGCCTTGCAGATCCTTCAATCCCTTGATCACGACCAGCAGCGCGCGCCCGTGCTCGTCCGAGCCGTCCCACGCGTCGACGATCGCATCGCGCAGCAATTCGTTATAGCGACGCCGCGACGGATGCACGTCGACGCCATAGAAATTGCATAGCTTATTGAATGGCATACTGCGACGCACCCGGTGCCCGTTAGACTGCCGAAGACGCGACACGGTCGGCTGGCTGACTCCCGAAAGTCGCGCTATTTCGCTAGACGAACGGGTATCGGCCATCAAGCGGCGCAACAGGTCTTCGACGGGAAAATCAGTGTCTGGGGCTTCCATGTGGTGCATTATACCTATACAGTTACGGCTGTTGAATGGCGTGCTGAAGCTGGCAGGCTGCTGGGCCCCGAGAAAGTTGATGACACTGAAACACCTCCCTCGTACGTTTTGCTGGACCAAGATCGGCGCCGAGTCCGGCGAAGAACTGGCCACCGTGGTGCTCCGCAAGGAATGGGAGCGCCGGCTGGGGGGCGGGCGGTTTCTGTGGGGGATCAACCAGCCGCTCGGCAGCAGCGCGCAGGTCGCCGCGCATCGCACGGGCTCGCTGCTCGCGCTGTTCTCGCCGGTTGCCGCGCGCACGCGTGCGGCCGAGCGCGGGCGCGGCAACCTGCTGCTGTGGAATGCGTGGGTCGACGCGAGCGGCCAGGTGCGGCAATTGCCGCCGCACACGTTCATCACGAGCCGCGCGAAGCTGCCGTCCGGCCGCCCGCGCGAACATCACTACGCGCTCGTGTGCGCGTCGTCCACCGCGCTGACGATCGGCACGCGCTTGCGCGTGTATCCGGAGCAGCTGCGCAGCGTGAGCACCGGCAAGACACTTGGTGCGGCGCAGGGCGCGGTCGTCGTCGACTGCGTCGGCCGGCCCGTGGAGCAGGCCGGCAAGGGCTATCCGCTCGTGCTGTCGGTCGAGCTCGAGGCGCCGTATTTCGTGCGGCTCGCGCAACCAAGCGTGCTGAAGGCGCGCGATCTCGCCGACGTGAACAAGGCGACCCGCGACGGCGATTTCGACCGGTTCGTCGATCTGGTCGCGCGCCTGCGCGGCCGCTCGTCGGCGGAAGACGTGCGCGGTTTCACGCGCGACCTGTTCGACGCGTCACCGATCGAAACCGCGGCCGCGTATGTCCCGCCGTCGCATGCGACGCGGCTGCGCAGCCGTCCTTCCGCCGAGCACGCGCGCGGCGCCACGCAGGATCTGTTCGACCTGTCACCGGGCGAGCCGGCGGCATTCGGCGGTCTGACGCATCCGCACGTCGGCCGCGCCTGACGAAGCGGTGTTCGACTGCGTAAGGAAGACGGGGTAGCAGGGGAAGAAGCAGCGGAAGGGGCGGCCGATGCGTCGACAGGCAGTTGGCAGTCGTTCATGCCGTCGCCATGCGTACCATGCACACTGGGCGTCGGCTTGCTTCACACGGTAACCTGAGGGAGAAGTGTCGATGCCGACCCACATCTGTTCGCGAGAAGCCCGGGCCGCACAACGCTTCGTCGAGGCAACGCGCAACGTCGATCAGGCGTTTCGCGCGGTGCGCGGCGACGCCGACGACGGTCCGTCGTCGGCCGCGTATGCGATGGCGATGTCCCGGCTCGATAACGCGCTCGACGAACTTGCACGCGCGCAGGAGTTCTTTGACCGGGTAGTGAGCGCGGACGCGCAGTAGCGCAACGGATCCCGCTCAAGCGTCGATCGCGATTACACCCCGTATCACGCCGCATGCCGGACGCCGCCGCAATTGCGCCACCGTCCGCCAGTCCTCACACGGTCTTCCGCCCTTCGACCGGATAATTCGGATCCGTATAACCCGGCGTCGACGCATGCCCCGGCGGCACCAGCGCATCGACGAACTGCTCGTCTTCGGGCCCGAGCTCGAGCGTCAGCGCATCGAGATAGCTGTTCCAGTGCGCTTCGGTGCGCGGCCCCGCGATCGTCGAACTGACGAGGCGATTTTTCAGGACCCACGCCAGCGCGAATGCGACCGGCGTCGTGCCGCGCGCGGCCGCATGCGCGGCCACTTGCTGCGCGATGTGCAGCGACTCGCGCCGCCACTCGGTCTGCTGGATCCGGCGGTCGCCGCGGCCCGCGCGCGAATCGGCGGGCGGCGGCGCGTCGACCCCATACTTGCCGGTCAGCACGCCGCGCGCGAGCGGGCTGTACGGCACGACGCCGATCCCGTAATGCGCGGCCGCCGGCAACTGTTCGACTTCGGCGGTGCGGTCGACCATGTTGTACAGCGGCTCGCTCGCGACGGGCCGGTCGATGCCGAGCTGGTCCGCGAGACGCACGATCTCGGCGATGCGCCAGCCGCGGAAGTTCGAGATGCCGAAGTAGCGCACCTTGCCGTGGCGGATCAGGTCGGCGACCGCGCGCATCCCTTCGTCGAGCGGCGCGTCGGCCAGCGCGCGATGGAAATAGAGAACGTCGATGTAGTCGGTGCCGAGGCGCTTCAGGCTCGCGTCGACCGACTCGAAGATCCACTTGCGCGACTGGCCCTGCCGGTTCGGCCCCTGGTCCTGTCCGGCCGGGTAGCCGAACTTCGTCGCGACCACCCAGCTGTCGCGCCGCGCGGCGATCGCACGACCGACGATCTGCTCCGAGCGTCCCGCGTGATAGACGTCGGCGGTGTCGATGAAATTGACGCCCTGGTCGAACGCGTGGTCGATGATGCGGGTCGCGGTTGCTTCGTCGGTCTCGCCGCCGAACATCATCGCACCGACGCACAGCGGCGACACTTTGAGCGCGCTGCGCCCGAGATAGCGGTAATCCATGTTCAAGCTCCATGCGGGCGGGTGCCCGCGATTCGTCGGATGACGGGAGGCGGCGCGCACGCGAAATGCGCCAGCGGCATCGCGCGCGGCGGCGAATGTGGCGCACACCGCAAGGTCCCGGTGAAGGCTCAACCGGGATGTTAGACGCCGCTGTGTCTATCGATAATCCCCAATAATTCGCATGCAGTCGTGAATACCATTCATCAAACGATGGCAGCCAGCTCCGCGCACGCGTGTCAGGAAGCAATGGAATCCACGTGATGGCGTGACCGGACCCTACGCCCGGTAGCGCAGCGCGTCGACGATCAGCGCGAGCGCGCGCGACGACTGCCGGCGGCTCGGGTAGTACAGGTGATGGCCTGGAAACGTCGGGCACCAGTCGTCGAGCACGTGTTCGAGGCGGCCCGCGGCGACGTGCGGTGCGACGAGATCCGACGGCACGTACGCAAGGCCGTAGCCGGCCAGCGCCGCATCGACCAACTCGTACGTGCCATTGAACGTCACCTGGCCGTCGACGCGCACCTGCAGCGATTCATCGCCGCGTGCGAGTTCCCATGCGTACAGCGCGCCGTGCGTCGGCAGCCGCAGGTTGATGCAGTCGTGCGCGACGAGGTTTTGCGGTGTCGTCGGCCGCGCGCGCCGCGCGAAGTACGCGGGGGCGCCGACGATCGCCATGCGCAGGTCCGGCGCGATGCGCACCGCGATCATGTCCTTCGCAACCTGGTCGCCGAGCCGCACGCCGATGTCGAAGCGTTCTGCGACGATGTCCGACAGCCCGTAGTCGGTGACGAATTCGATCTTGATGTCCGGATAGTCGCGCAGCATCGGCGCGAGCCGTGGCCACAGCAGCGTCCTGATCACGTAATCGGTCGCGTTGATGCGGAGGGTGCCGGCCGGCTTGTCGCGCAGTTCGGCGACGGCCGACAGTTCGGCCTCGATCTCGTCGAAGCGCGGCGCGAGATTCAGCAGCAGGCGTTCGCCGGCTTCGGTCGGCGACACGCTGCGCGTCGTGCGCGTGAGGAGCCGCACGCCGAGCCGGGTTTCGAGTGCGCGGATCGTGTAGCTCAGCGCGGATTGCGACACGCCGAGCTGCGCGGCCGCGCGCGTGAAGCTGCGCTCGCGCGCGACGGCGATGAACGCCAGCAGGTCGGCAAAATTGTCGCGCGGCATCGATCGAACCGGTTGAGGAGGGCACGCGAATCCTACCACCCGCCCGCCGGATGCCGCGGCGCGGCCATTTGCCGGCCTCAATGCGCGCTGCGCGTCGCTACGGCTGCACCGCAATGCATCACCGGCAGGCCCCGCGATCAACCCGCGTGTGGCGCATCCGTCGGATGATTCGCGACGTCGGTATGCGGGTGGAACGCATAGCCGCTGCGCTGGAACGACGTCGCGAAAAACCGCACCTGATAGCGGATCGCGTTCGCCCAGTAATCCCACGTATGACCGCCGGGCCGCTCCGCGTAGTCGTGCGGCACGCCGAGCGCGATGAGCCGCTCGTGCAGCGTGCGGTTCGACCCGACGAAGGAATCGTCACGGCCGCAGTCGATCGTCAGGTCGATGTGCGCGTGGATGAATGCGCGGGCGCTTTCGACGATCGCGTTGCGGTTCCAGAACGACGGATGCCGGCCCGGATCGCCGAACACGTGGTCGATGCCCGGCTCGTCCTCGCACGTGCGCGGATCGACCGCGCCGCTGATGCTGCCGACCGCGCCGAACGTGTCCGGCTCGTCGAGCGCGATGCGCAGCGCGCCGAAGCCGCCCATGCTGAGCCCCGTGATCGCGCGCGCGCGTTTCGTCGCGATCGTGCGGAAATGCGCGTCGACGAACGACACGACTTCCTTGCCGACGAAGGTCTTGTAGCGGCTGCCGGAATCGTACGGGCTGTCGATGTACCAGCTCTCGTGGCCGCCGTCGGGCATCACGAGGATCACGTGGTAGCGGTCGGCCAGCTCGCCGATCTGCGTGTTCGATGTCCAGTCGGTATGGTCGCCGCCCGAGCCGTGCAGCGCATAGACGACCGGGAAGTGCTCGGCGCGATTGCCGTGCAGGTATGCGTCGGGCAGCACGACCGTCGCCGCGAGCGTCTCGCGCATCGCGTCGCTGGGAATCGTCACGATCCGCGCCTGGAATGCCCACGCGGGGCTCGCGACGGCAAGCAGCAGGAACAGCCGGAGGGCGCGCGCCATGGTCGTCGATCGTCGCATACGTCGTGCCCGCCTGCGGGCGGGCCTCCTCGAAAACCCTATCCGGATCGACTTTAGCAACGGCGCCTTTCAACCAAATTTCGGCGCAGCATACGGGTTGTCAGGCGGCGGGGTTGTCAGCCTGCGCGATGCGCACAGGCGCCGACGGTTCACGCGACGCAGCGCTCGACCGCCGCGCGGAACGCATCAGGCCGCTCGGTCATCATCAGGTGCCCGCAGCCGCCGACGATCTCGCTGCCGGCGCAGCGCGCGAGCGCCCAGCCGGGCGCATGCCAGCCGTCGCGCGAGCGTTCACCCGCGATCAGGTACACGGGATGACGCTCGAATACCTGCGCGAGCGCCGCGAGATAACCGGCGTCGCCCGTCGTCGCGACGACCGAGCGGCCCATCGCGCGCAGCGTCGACGCCGGCTGGTGCGCCAGCCAGCGGGCCGCGGTGGCGGCCAGGTCAGGCGCCGGCCCCGGGTCATGGATCGCGCCGCGCAGCCACCCGAGCGGATCGGCTCGGAACCCGTCGAGCATCGCGTCGGCGTCGGCGGGCGACATGCGCCCGACCGACGCGGACCAGAACGCATCGTCGAGCGTGAAGTTGCCTTCGACATTGACGATCCGGCGCACGCGCGCGGGATGCGCATGCGCGAACAGCATCGCGATCGCGCCGCCGACCGAATGCCCGACCACATCGACCGGCGTCGCGCCGAAGCGTGCTTCGACGGCCTGCCGCACGTGCTCGGCCTGCGCGGCGAGCGTGATCGCGTCGAACGGCGCCGCGCGATGCGCGCCGTAGCCGAGCAGGTCCGGCGCGATATGCGGGCCGCGCCAGTCACGCACGTCGAACGTGCCGATGAAGCCGTGGATGAAGACGACAGGTGTGTGCGGTGTCATTTGGAGCAGTCCGTTTGGTCGGTGGCGTGCGGCAGATTCGGCTCGGCGAGCAGTGAGCTGAGCAGTTCGGCGAGCAGTTCATCCAGCTCGAGGCCGTGCGTGCGGTCGTGGTCGAGCAGTTCGCGCACAAGCTCGTCGAGCGACATGCGCCGGATGCCGTCGCGCAGCCCGCAGCGGGCCAGCTGCGCGGCGTCCAGCGTCGTGAGCGTCGCGCACAGCCGCTGTCGCGCGGCGCGGAATGCGTCGAGCGCCGTTGCGAGGTCCTGATGCAGGTAATCGCGCGCTTCGGCGAGCGCGGTGCCGTCGACGGACAGGATCACCGGCAGCTCGGCCGAGCGCACCGCGTCGATGCGCTCGGCGAACACCGCGTCGAGGTCGCGCAGGTGGCACGCGTGTTCGACGAGCGAGAAGCCCGTGCCGTCCGGGCGCCGCGTCCACAGCGCCGCCGGCACGCGCGCGACGGCGGCGGCGAGCGTATCGGGCATGCGGGCGAGCGCGGCGACGACGTCCGCGAACGGCAAGCGCTGCGGATGCGGGCTGAACACCGCGCCGTAGCTGAACAGCGCGCCGCCGATCCGGCCGCGCGCCTGCACGACTTCATGGCCGCGCCGCCGCATCACGTCGGCGACCAGCGCACCGCAGAACTGGCGGGCCGTCGTGTCGTCGGCGATTTCCGGGAATTTTTGCGCGACGTCGTGCTGGATCGCGCCGATCGCGGCGACACCGACACGCGACAGCGCCGCGAATTCGACATAGCGCTCGGGCTGCTCGATCAGCGCCTCGAGTTGCGCGCCCAGCGGCGTCGCACGGAAGCGGTCGAAACGGGAATGCATCGCAGGCGACCTCGATTAATAACGTCGCAAAACGATACGTTACAATTGCAGCGCGCGTCAATCCGACGGCGCTGACAAATGCGCGGCCGCGCTGCACCGCAGGCGGCGCGACTTCAGGGGTTCCTCCCAAGTTACGCAGCCAGCCGCCGCCGCTCACAATGCGTCAACGGCGGTACAGGCCCGATCGACCGCGTGCAGGCGCGGCGCATCGGGCGAGTCCGGAACAACGAGCGACGCCGGTCGGGGAAATGCACTGCCAGGGGGGAGCCATGTCTCCGCACGCTCACGTCGTTCTCGTTCTCGCGATCGGGTGGCTCGCCGCTGCGCCGGGACGGGGGCTGGCCGAGGACAGCGTCATGCGCTTCGAGGCCCATGTCGAGGCGCCGCAGAACGAACTGTCGGATCGCCCGATGGAAACGGACGAGCCGCAGCACGCGCTCGTCATTCACGGCCGGAAGGATCCGAAGGTCGAGCTGTGGCTCGGCATCGACTACGCGTCCACGAATCCTCAGTGCCGGTCGCGAACCTGGTTCGGTCGCATCATGGGCGCGCCGGAGACGACGCAGGTCATCGGGGACAATGTCCGGTTGCCGGCCGGCCAGGACCGCTTCGACATCCGCTTTCTGCTCGATCGCTACGAGCCGGGCCGCTGCGGCTGGCAGCCGGTGCTGGTGCGGCACGCGGAGTTCGTTCCCGGCGTCGGCGCAGGGCCGGCCGGATGGAGCGCGCTCGTCGGATTCAGTGATACGGGCAGGCGCGAGGCCACCATCGGCTGGTCGTGCCGGCTCGGCATCGATGCGATGTCGCCGTCGTTCCTCGGCTGCTTCGCGACGAGCCGCGGGGATGTCGCGAGGATGTCCAGTCAAGGCGGGACGGTCAACGTGAGCTTCGCGCTCGTGCAGCAGTTGCCGCAGCCGCCGTTACCGCCATTGCCGCAGGGGCTGCAGGCGACGTTTGCGGTGAAGGCGGGCGGCGGGTGAGCGCGTGCGCGGGCGCGGCGGCGCGCGGGTCTCGCGTCAGCCGCCGGGTCGCGCCGCGTCGTGTCACGTCGCGCCGCCGCCGTCCGTGCCTGTTTGGGCGCCTGCGTCAGTGCTTCTGCTGCGCGGCCGCGATCTCCGCGCGCAGCTGGGCTTCCTGCTCCTGCAGTTCCGGCGTGAATTCCGCACCGAAGTCTTCCGCTGTGAACACCTGCCGGATCTCGATCTCGGATTCGCTTTTCATCGGATTCGGGCAGCGCTTCACCCATTCGACGGCTTCGTCCATCGATTTCACCTGCCAGAGCCAGTAGCCGGCGATCAGCTCCTTGGTCTCGGCGAACGGCCCGTCGATCACGGTCCGGCCCGGCCCTGAAAAGCGCACGCGCTTGCCGCGCGAACTCGGGTGCAGCCCTTCGCCGGCGAGCATCACGCCGGCCTTCACGAGCTCCTCGTTGTACCGGCCCATCGCGGCCAGCAGTTCGGTGTCCGGCATCTCGCCGGACTCGGATTCGCGGGTCGCCTTCACGATCACCATTACACGCATTGTCATCTCTCCTTGAACGGGGAACGGTTTGGCGTCCGCCGGCCGCGCGGGCATGCGACGGACGCTTACGACACTACGACGAACCACGACACCGGGAATCGACATCGCACCCGGAAAATCTTTTTCGGGCTCAGGATCGGGTCATACGCACCCGCTTGCGGATCTCCGAGTCGAGAATCAGCCGCCCGCGCAGCTTGCCCTTCATCCGCTTCACGTGTTTCGGCGCATCGGTCATATGTTCGACCATCAGCGCGCGCACGCGCTCGACGTCGCGTTCGCGCGCGGCCTGCAGGATCGCGCGGTGAATCGCGACGTTCGCTTCGCCGAAGCGCTTGTGCTCCGCGAGCGGCGTGTCGTTCCGGAACTCGATCAGTTGCCGGATCATCTCGTTGATCAGCTCGCAGCTGAAGCGCAGGAACGGATTCGGGTTCGCGGCCGCGAGGATGTCGTGGAACGTCGTGTCCTCCTGGCGCTGCCGCACCAATTGGCCGCGCTCGAGCACGTCGGACGAGCCGTCGCAACACGCGATGTTCGCGTCGAGCGCCGCGAAGTCGCGCTCGGTCAGGTGCGGCACCGCGCCCGCGGCCAGCTCGGGTTCGAGCAACTTGCGCACGGTGTAGATGTCGTCGATCGTCACGTCCTTGAAGAACAGGTAGTTCTGCAGCAACTGCAGCGTGCGGTCGAGCGGCACCTCGACCACCATCCCGCCGCCCGCCGGCCCGGTCGTGACCTTGATCAGGCCCTGCACCTCGAGCGACTTCAGCGCCTCGCGTATCGTGCTCTTGCTGACCGCATACAGCTGCTGCAGCTCGGCCTCGCGCGGCAGGCGGTCGCCGGGCTTCAGGTTCTTTTCCGTGATGAGCCGCTTGATTTCCTCCGCGACGAGATCCGCGCGCTTCGGCTGCTTGATTTCGACCGCGATGCCCGCCCTGGCTCGGTCCATGACCATCTTCAAGACTCCTTTGTCTGACTGCGCGCGCATCGCATCGTACATCGTCGTCGATCCGTGCCCGCGCAGGGTAGGGAATTTTGCCTGATTGACACCAATTTTGATCATCCCTAGGATCAGGTTCATCCTATTTATCATGATAAATAGAATGAACCGGCAGCGCATCCTTTCCGGTGGCGCGTTGGCACGGTTTGGCAGTCGGTCGTATCGCGTGTGTCCATCCCCACAAGGAGCGTCAACTTGAATCGCCGAGAACTGTTGAAACTGGCCGCGCTGTCGGCCGTGCCGGGCGCGCTCGGCAGCTTGTCGTCCCGCGCCGCGTTCGCGCAGGGCGCGCCCATCCAGCTCGCGTGCCCGGTGCCGATGTCGGGCCCGTTCGCCGCCAACGGCAAGTACGCCGACCTCGGCATGCAGCTCGTCGTCAGGCAGTACGGCAAGGTACTCGGCGCGCCGCTCGCCTATTCGGCGCTCGACACCGAAGGCAAGCCCGCCACCGCGGTGCGCCGCGTGCAGGAGATCGCGCAGCAGAAGGGTGTGCGCTATTTCGCGGGCGGGATCCTGTCGTCCGAATCGCTCGCGATGGGCAAGGAAGTCCAGAAGGCGGGCGGCGTGTTCATCACGACGGCCGGCGCGGACGAGATCACCGGCAAGGACTGCAACGATGCGACGTTCCGCTGGTCGGTGCCGACCTTCGGCGCGATCGAGCAGACGGTGCGCCCGCTGATCGGGATGCTGCCGAAGGCGAAGCGCTGGTACACGATCACGCCGCAATACGTGTTCGGCGACGGCCTGCTGTCGGCCGCGAAGGCGATCTTCAAGGAGAAGGGGATCGAGCACGTCGGCAACAGCTACCACTCGCTCGCCGAGAAGGAGTTCAGCGGCTACCTGACGAACGCGGCGGCCGCACAGCCGGACGTGCTGCTGATCCTGAACTTCGGCTCGCAATCGTCGGACACGCTGCGCCAGGCCGTCAGCTTCGGGATGAAGCGCAACTGCACGATCCTGCTCGCATGGGCGTCGGGCCTCGAGCAGTTCGAAGCACTCGGCCCGGACATCTGCGACGGCGTGTATTTCGGCGCGCAGTACTGGCACGGCATCGATTCGCCGCTGAACCACGATCTCGTGAAGCGCACCAACGCCGCATTCAAGGCGAACCCGAACTACAGCCTCGCGGGCTCGTACATCTGCTCGAAGATCCTGATCGACGCGATGGTGAAGGCTGGCAGCGCCGATCCGAAGAAGGTCGTCGCAGCGATGGAAGGGATGAAGTACGACGGCCTCACGGGCCCCGAGGAAATCCGCAAGGGCGACCACCAGGTGCTGAAGAACTACTACCTGCTGAAGGGCAAGCCGAAGAGCCGGATGAAGAACGCGGACGACTACGCCGACATCGTCAGCGCCGGCCAGTCGTTCCTGCCGGTCGACAGGACGGGCTGCAAGCTCGCGTGACGCCGTGCATGCGTCCGCGGCCGTCGTGCGCCGTGGACGTCCGTTACCTTCCTTTCGGACATGGAAGCCATGAACGTCTATCTGCTGCAGATCGTCAACGGCATCGGCGTGGGGATGCTGTATTTCCTGCTCGCTGTCGGCCTGTCGATCGTGTTCGGCCTGCTGCGCTTCGTGAATTTCGCGCACGGCGCGTTCTACCTGCTCGGCGCGTACCTGTGCTACCAGGCGCTGCAATGGTCGGCGAATTTCTGGGTCGCGCTCGCCGTCGTGCCGCTCGTGGTCGGCGCGTTCGCATGGGTCGTCGAAAAGCTCGTGCTGCGTCATGTGTACGCGCAGCAGCACGAATTCCACATTCTCGCGACGGTCGGCCTCGCGCTGGTGCTGCAGGAATGCGCGATCCTCGCGTGGGGCCCGCTCGGCGACAACGTGCCGCCGCCCGATGCGCTGAGCGGCGTCGTGATGTGGGGCAGCTTCGTCTACCCGAAATACCGGCTGTTCGTGATCGCGTTCACCGCGGTGCTCGCCGCGCTGCTGTGGTGGGTGCTCGACGGCACGCGGCTCGGCAGCACGGTGCGCGCAGGCAGCGAATCGTCGGAGATGGTGTCGCTGCTCGGCATCAACGTGACGCGCGTGTTCAGTCTCGTGTTCGCGCTCGGCGCGGCGACGGCCGCGCTCGCCGGCGTGCTCGCCGCGCCGATCCGCGGCGTCGATCCGTTCATGGGCGTCGAGGCGCTCGGTGTCGCGTTCGTCGTGGTCGTCGTCGGCGGGATGGGGAATTTTCTCGGAGCGCTCGTCGGCGGGCTGCTGGTCGGCATCGTGCAGAGCGTGATGAGCACGCTGTGGCCGGAAGGCGCGCGGCTGATGATCTACGTCGCGATGGCCGTCGTGCTGCTGGTGCGTCCGAATGGATTGCTGGGGAGGGCGGCATGATCGAATCGTCGAAATCGCTGCCGGCCGGCGCGCCCGCGCCGCAGGCCGCGCGGCCGTCGCGCGGC